>NZ_NEVB01000234.1:12661-21742 GCF_002259925.1 Aeromonas sp. A35_P
GGCCGCCCGCCGTAAAACTGCAATAAACCTCTGTTATAACAATAACCTACATCCCATAAACAATAACAAAGAGCACCGCGCATGAAAAAACATACTCGCTCCCTGATTGCCCTTGGTCTGGGGGCCGCCCTGGCATTGCCCGCACTGGCCGCCGATGAAGGCAAAATCGTGATCGCCCACCGGGGCGCCTCCGGCTACCTGCCCGAGCACACCCTGGAGTCCAAGGCATTGGCCTATGGCATGGGGGCCGACTATCTGGAGCAGGATCTGGTGATGACCAAGGATGACCAGCTGGTGGTGATGCACGATCACTTCCTCGATGGCATCACCGATGTGGCCGAACGCTTCCCCGGCCGGGCCCGCCCGGATGGTCGCTACTATGTGGTGGATTTCACCCTGGACGAGGTGCGCTCCCTGCGCATGACCGAGCCGTTCCAGCTGGTGGACGGCAAGCAGGTGCCCGTCTATCCGGCCCGCTTCCCGCTCTGGAAGTCCAGCTTCAAGATCCACACCTTCCAGGAAGAGATCGAGATGATCCAGGGGCTCAACAAGAGCACCGGCAAGAACATCGGCATCTACCCGGAGATCAAGGCTCCCTGGCTGTTCCGCCACGAAGGCAAGGACATCTCCAAGGCGGTGCTCAAGGTGCTGAAGGAGTACGGCTACACCAGCAAGAACGACAAGGTCTATCTGCAGTGTTTCGATACCAACGAGCTCAAGCGCATCAACAGCGAGCTGATGCCTGCCATGGGGATGGACTTGAAGCTGGTGCAGCTGATGGCCGAGACCGACTGGAACGAGACCATGGTCTACGACGCCAAGGGCAAGGCGACCCCCTACAACTATGACTGGATGTTCAAGCCGGGCGCCATGAAGGAGATCGCCGCTTACGCCGAGGGGATCGGCCCCTGGAAGCCGATGATAGTGCCGGAGCCGGGTACCCTGGGCAAGCCGACCTTCACCGGCATGGTGAAAGAGGCCCATGCGGCCGGCCTCAAGGTGCATCCCTATACCTTCCGTCAGGATGAGGGCCAGATCCCGGCCTACGCGAAAGACTTCACCGATCTGCTCAACATCTTCCTCTATCAGGCCGATGTGGATGGCGTGTTCAGCGACTTCCCCGACAAGGCGGTCGAGGTGATCAAGGCGCACGGCAAATAATAAAAGAAGAGCAACACGGGAATGCAAGCGGGGCCAGGTGCCCCGCTTTTTTATGTCTGCTGGCAAGGGGAAATCAGCAAGGGTGTAATTATATCTTTACGATTTTAGTGTCTTGAACATGTAATGAATACTACTTTCTGGCCGAAAGGGTCTCTTTTGTGGTCATTTATCCATCTATCAGCGAATAATTCCGCTAGTTTCACTTGATTGTTTGTTTTTAATTGGTAAGGTGGGGGCGGTTGCGTAACAAAGTGCTGACTCGTGTAAATAAAAATGAACGGTCGGCGCAGTTGGCTTGAAACAGTAGAGAGAATGAGAAAATGCAAAGAGATCCCCTGAACAACATCCATATCCAGTCCGAACAAGTGATGATCACGCCTGCCCAGCTCAAGGAGAAATTGCCCATCTCCGATCGCGCGCTGGCATTCGTGCAAGGGGCCCGCAATACCATTGCCGACATCATCCACCGTCGCGATCACCGCTTGCTGGTGATCTGTGGTCCCTGCTCCATCCACGACATGGACGCCGCCAAAGAGTACGCAACCAGACTCAAAGCGCTGCATGACGCCTATCAGGACTCTCTCTACATTGTCATGCGGGTCTACTTTGAGAAGCCACGCACCACGGTCGGTTGGAAGGGCTTTATCAACGACCCGAACCTGGATGGCACCTTCGACGTGGAGCTGGGGCTGCACCGGGCCCGCGAGCTGCTCTGCTGGCTGGCCGAGCTGGAGCTGCCGCTGGCCACCGAGGCGCTCGACCCCATCAGCCCGCAATACCTGGCGGAGCTCTTCTCCTGGTCGGCCATCGGTGCCCGCACCACCGAATCCCAGACCCACAGGGAGATGGCGTCCGGCCTCTCCATGCCGGTCGGCTTCAAGAACGGCACCGACGGCAACCTGGGCACCGCCATCAATGCGCTGCAGGCCGCCTCCAGCCCCCATGCCTTCATGGGGATCAACCAGCAGGGCCAGGTCGCGCTGCTGCAGACCCAGGGCAACCCGGATGGTCACGTGATCCTGCGCGGCGGCAAGCACCCGAACTACGATTCGGTCAATGTGTCGCTGGCGGAAGAGGCGCTGGAGAAGGCGGGCCTGCTGCCCGGCCTGGTGGTGGATTGCAGCCACGGCAACTCCAGCAAGGATCACCGCCTGCAGCCCAAGGTGGCCGACAACGTGATCCACCAGATCGAGGAGGGCAACCGCTCCATCATAGGGGTAATGCTCGAATCCAACCTGTTCGAGGGCAACCAGTCCAGCGAACAACCCAAGTGCGAGATGCGCTACGGCGTCTCCATCACCGATGCCTGCATCGACTGGGAGACCACGGACGCACTGCTGGCCCGCTGCCACAGCCAGCTGGCGGCACCACTTTTGGCCAGAACCAAGGCATAAGCCGTGGTATCTTGTCAGCACTGACTGAACAATCGAGGTGTCACCGGCCGAGGCGGTGGCACCTCGTTGCCTCTTGAATCACAGGGCGTCGCTGCGGGCGGCGCCGCAGGGACCGGATATGGCTGAAGAGTTGAATGCCCTCAGGGACAAAATCGACGCGGTGGACAAGCAGCTGATTGATCTGCTGGCCGCCCGTCTCGCCCTGGTGGGGGAAGTGGGGGAAGTGAAGAGCCGGCACGGCCTGCCCATCTATGCACCGGATCGGGAGGCGAGCATGCTGGCCCGCCGCCGCGCCGAGGCCGAGGCACTGGGAGTGCCGGGAGATCTCATCGAAGATGTGCTGCGCCGGGTGATGCGCGAGTCCTATATCCTGGAATCTGCCAGCGACAAGGAGCACCACTTCAAATGCATGAAGCCGGACCTTGGCAAGGTGGTGATCATCGGTGGTCAGGGGCAGCTCGGCCGCCTGTTTGGCAACCTGTTCAGCCTCTCGGGCTACCGGGTCGAGACCCTGGGTCAGGCCGACTGGCCCCGCGCCGACGAGATCCTGCAGGGCGCCGGGCTGGTAATGGTGGCGGTGCCCATCGACGTCACCTGCCAGGTGATCGACTGGCTCGGCAACCTGCCCGAGAACTGCCTGCTGGTGGATGTGACCAGCGTCAAGGGCGAACCGCTCGAGCATATGCTGGCGGTGCACAAGGGGCCGGTGCTGGGGCTGCATCCCATGTTCGGGCCGGACGTGGCGAGCCTCGCCAAGCAGGTGATCGTCTGCTGTCAGGGGCGTGACAACGATGCCAGCCAGTGGCTGCTGGAGCAGATGACCATCTGGGGCGCGCGTTTGCAGCAGGTGGAGGCCAGGGCCCACGACGAGGCGATGACCTTTATCCAGGCGCTGCGCCACTTTGCCACCTTCGCCTATGGCTGGCACCTCTCCCGCGAGCAGGCCAACCTCGACCGCCTGCTGGCCTTGAGCTCCCCCATCTACCGGCTGGAGCTGGCCATGGTGGGACGGCTGTTCGCCCAAGATCCCCACCTCTACGCCGACATCATACTGTCGTCGCCGCAGAATCTGGCGATGATCCGCCGCTACTACCAGAACTTCGGCGAGGCGCTGGGCCTGCTGGAGCGGGGAGACAGGGAGGGTTTCATCGAGGCCTTCAGCCAGGTTTCGGGCTTCTTTGGCGAGCGGGCGGACGAGTTCCTGCGCGAAAGCCGCACCCTGTTGGCCCAGGCCAACGATCGTCGCCATCACGGCTGACGATGACCAAATGCAAAAGGGGCCTGTCGGCCCCTTTTGCATTCTAGCGTGTGCTGCGCCGCCTCTATTCCGGTTGCGGCAAGCGCAGATCGGCGCCATCCCAACCCAGCGGCAGGGTGAGCAGCTGATCGATCAGCTCCCGCCGATCGGACTTTTCCAGATAGGCAAGGTAGAGCGGACGGCTCAAGGCCTGGGCGCCTTCCACCAAGTGCAGACGCCCCTGCTCCAGGAAGGGGCTTACCATGCGCCTTGGCAGGTAAGCTGCGCCGCCGTTGGCCAGCACGAACTGCAGCGCCATGTTGGCGGAGCTTGAGTGCAGCACCGGGGTCTTTTGCAGGCTCTGCAGCCGGCTGGGCTGCGGCTCAAAGCTGGTGCCCCAATCCAGATGAATGTGCGGCATCTGCATCAGGCTGTCGGCGTTGGCCGCGCCATCCCGGCTCACCAGCTCGAACACCAGCTCACCGATGGGGTTCAGGGCAATCTCGTCGATCTTGGTCGGCTCGGAGAGCAGAGCGAGGTCAAGGGAGCGCTCCAGCAGTTGGCGGCACAGGTGCTCGCGGGAGGCGGTCTCGAGCCGCACCGCAAGACCGGGGGCCAGGGCATA
This sequence comes from Aeromonas sp. A35_P, assembly GCF_002259925.1. NCBI lineage: Bacteria > Pseudomonadati > Pseudomonadota > Gammaproteobacteria > Aeromonadales > Aeromonadaceae > Aeromonas > Aeromonas sp. A35_P. The sequence goes on from NZ_NEVB01000234.1 coordinate 17,079, forward strand.
GACATGGTTGAGCCAGTCATTGAAGTCGAGCTCCCAGAACACGGCGGGGGCGCCGATGGCGAGCTGCTGGCTGAAACCGGGGGAGAGGGCCACATCCTGCTTGGCGCGGCCCAGGGTATGCAAGATGGCGTCTGCGTAGGGCAGCAGACGTTCACCGGAGGCGGTCAGGCGGATGTTGTTGCGATGGCGGGCAAATAGACTGACCCCGAGCTGCTGTTCGAGCTGGCGGATCCGAAAGCTCACCGCCGACTGGGTCAGGTAGAGATTTTCAGCAGCCCGGCCGAAGTGCCGGGTCTTGCTGACCTCGATAAAGGTCCGAAGCAGTTCGGTATCCATTAATCGATGGACTCGTCGCTACCGCTGCCACCTTCAAAACCGCCGCCACTCGCTTCCTCGTTGGCACCGCCGGCGACGGTGCACAGACGGTGCACGCGCTTGGGACCGATCACCTTCAGATACTTGAACCACACCTTGGCGTGGGGGTTGTTGCCGGCGGCGCCGGACTTGACCTGCTCGATGAAGGCGCTTTCCACGTCATCGCGCGCGGCCAGGTTGCCCTGATAGAGCGCCAGCATGGCGGTACCGTATTTTTCCAGACTGTCCGCTTCGGCCACAGTGAATTCGCCACTGCGACGCAGGCCACGGGGAAAATGTTTGAAGTCGTTGAAACGCTTGTCTGATTCGAAGCTCATAGTGCTCTTTTTCTGGTTAGTTTGACCTTTGCGGGCAAGTATCATCAGGCCGTCGCAGAGTGCAAAATCAATTTTTTCACTATATTGATAAATCTCTTTCATCGAAAGTGATTTGCCGCGGATCCATGGGCCCGGGTCGGCTGAAAAGGGCAAAAAAGTGAGAAAAAAAGCGGAGTTATGTCAGGTTCTGTAAAGGTTGGCGGGGTGGGAAACAGCACAATTTGTTACAAATAAAGCGCCATTCGGCGCTCTATTTGATGTCATTCATGAACCAAAGCGGGAGGTTTGGTCTCGGTAGAGACTCACTCGATCATGGCTGGCTGAGCCAGGGTATCGGCACGCCACAGACGGTAGCGCACTTCATACTCCTGCGGTACGTAGAGCACGAACGGCAGCTTGGAGTTGTAGTTCACAAAGAAGCCCTGACCGTAGATCTGGACGAAGGTCTCTTTCTTCTGGCCATCCGGGCAGGCCATCAGGGTGCTGATGGGATCGGACACCTTGCCGAGCATCAGGTAGTTGTAGCCCCAGCCTTTGACGCTGTGCTGTTCCAGGTTGCCGGCAAAGCGCGGCACATTGCAATCGACCATCATTTTCTTGCCGACCTGCAGCTCGACCATCATGTCGGCTTCGTTTTCGACTTCCGGCAGGCGGATCACCACACGTTCCTGGTTCACTTCGGCGGCCGGGAACATGCTGATATCAAATTTTTTCGGTTCGGCGGCGAAGGCATGGCCGCCCAGCAACAAGGCGCCCAGCAGGCTAAAACGCAATACGGTTTTCATCTGTACCTCATGGGGTTGGTTCAACGCCGCTAGACTAACCGCTCTGCCCGTTTCATGCCAGCGATCTGCTACGTAAAAACTGCGTAAAATGATGCAGATCCGGCACACAATGACGTGTTCTGGCTATTTTCTGACAGGGCGCAGATCCGCCGAGCGACAGGCCGGGCTGCAAACGCGGGTGGCCAGCCAGGATCCTGTGTTCATCGGGATCCCCTGGCCACCCGACTCCATCAGCGCACCAGCAGCACCTGCTTGGCCCAGGCGCCGGGGGCTCGCATGCCGACGGCGCCGCTGGTGATATCCAGATAGGCGACCCCCTTGCTGGCCGGTACCGGGGTGGAGGACCAGAGGTAGACGTAGCCGTCGTTCACCTCTTTGCCGTCACCGGCCATGGCGCGGGGGAAGATGGTTTCGTTGAGCGCCGGTTTGTAGCAGGCGGACTCCAGCACGCTGGCCAGCTCCTTGATGGTGGGCAGGCGCCAGCCGCCGTGGCCGCCGAAGTTGTACAGCGCATGGCTCGGCTCGGTGCGGATCCGCTCGGCGGTCAGCAGGGCCTGCTGCCAGTAAAGCCGGGTTGGCTCGCCTTGGCAGCTCTGGTTGCGCCAGGTCTGGCCGAGCTGGCAGCGCATCCAGGTCAGGCCGGTGGAGCGATCCGTGACGGTGCCGTTGCCGCGGTCGATGAAGCGGGCGGTGGGGCTGGTTCTGGGCATGTTGTCATCACAGATGGCGGTGGCCAGGGCGAGGGGGCTGCCAAGGGTCAGCAGCAGGGTCAACATCAAGCGGTTCATCGGGTTACCTCCGCCACCAGTCGCAGTTGCAGACCGTTGGCATCATCGCTGTTTTGAACTGTGGTGGCGTAGTCGGTGCCGGCGTCGTCGCCAAGGAAGATGTGGGCGATGGCGCTGATGGGGGCGCTCTCCAGCCGGCGCGAAGGGGTCAGGGTCTGGCTCCAGTAGTAGCCGCTGAAATCCTTGCTGGTGGTGCCGACATCGGGGAAGTAGCGCACGTCCATGCTCACCGGCTGGCCGTCCTGGCGGGCGAGGGAGCCGTAGTGCTGCAGGCTCATCAGCTCGCGCGAGTGGGGCATGCGCCAGTGAGTGATGCCGCACAGCTGCTGGGCGTTGAGCCACTGGCGGTACTGCTCCGTGGTGCAGATGGCCTCGCCATCCGGGCAGGCGTAGTCCAGCTCCTGCTGGGTGGGGCGATAGTCGTCAAGCTCCCAGGCGAAGGTGCGGTGCAGATCCCGCGGGCTGGCGGGATCATCGAGCTTCTTCTCCCAGACCAGGCCGGTATTGAGATCCTCCACGCACTCCCAGGCGGGGGCGTCATCGGCCAACGGCCGACCCTGACCGTCGAGCTTGCGATAGCGCAGTGGCGCCTTGTTGAGGCTGGCCTCCTGCCCAGGGTGGTCGGCGGGTTCCTGGGTGAGCAGGTAGTCGACCCCGTCCGTGTAGGTGGTGACGCCGCTGCCGGTGATCAGTGGATGGGAGTGCTGTTGCAACAGCCGGGCGCGGACGTCTGCCTGCTGGCTGGCCAGCTCGCCATGCAGGGCAAAGTGGCTGGCCAGCTCGGGCAGCAGGCTGCCGATGGCAGGCCACACCAGCATATGCAGGGTGGCGGTCGAGAAGCCCTCCTGCGCCTGTAGATCGGTCTCGACGACCGCCTGCAGCAACTGGCCCAGCGCCAGGTTGAAGTCGCTCAGCCGGGAGAGGGCGGCCAGATCCTGACCTGGTTGCAGTGGCGCCAGCGCACTCAACAGCTGATCGAGGGCTTGCCTCGGGGGCTGCCCCTCGGCGATGCGGTATTGCAGCAGGGTGCTGAGCGGGCTGGGGGTGAGGTGCAGATCATCGAGCCGGGCGGCGGGGTGCAGCAGCACGGGGGCGGCCGGATTGCCCGGCAAGAACAGCAAGGTGCTGGTCAACAGGGCCGGGGCGCTGCCGCTCAGCCGGTGAGTGCCGGCCGCGCCGCTGACACTGGGCTCCCCCGCATCACAAGATGCATTCTGGTTGAGGTTGACGCACAGGGTGCCGGCTTCGGGCAGGGTCACGGTCAGGCTGTAGTCGGGGACCGCCAGCGGCGCCTCGTCCGAGCCGCCACCGCCACAGGCGGTGAGCAGGGGGGCCAGCAGGCAGGCCAGGCGGGAGTAATGTGGTGTCATCTCTAGTCCTTGGGGAGGGGGCCTTGGCCCCCTCTTCTTATATATGGATGGGGTGGATTCAGGTGCGCTGGCGCAGGCGGCGCCAGAGTGCCAGCGGCAGCAACCAGAGCAGGTTGGCTGCCCCGCCGCCGCTACCGTCGTCCACCTGGAAGTGGATGATGCCGTCATCGGGCGGGGTGACCGGCTTGCTGCACTGGGCGCCGGTGCGCTGGCTGATGCTCCAGCCGTTGATGCGGCCCCGATTGCCGGGCTTGCTGTCCACTATCTCCAGGGTCCAGCGACCGGCCAGCGGTTCCCCTTCCAGCGCGCTGAAGGGCTGCAGGGGCAGCAGCTCGGTGGGGAACACCCCCTTGAGGCGCGGCAGCGGGCTGTAGCCCTTGTCCCAGATCTGGATGCGGGTGCCGGAGGGGGAGTTGAGCCAGATCTCCAGCTCATCGAGCGCCGGGTGTTGCAGATCCAGGTTCAGCTGCAACCGGTCGCTCACCCTGGCCTCGCTGCTCTCTATCAGCAGGCTGGTTTCGCTGAGGCCACGCACCTCGTCGCTGATGGCATCGCTCAAGGTCAGCGGGTGGCCGTTGGCACGGCTGACGATGGGGGCGCCGATGGGCAGGGTCAGCGACTGTTGCCACTGGCGCTCGGTCGGGCTGGTGCCGCTCATGGCGAGGCTGACCGGCAGCGCCACCTCGTCGCCACAGGCGAGCGGGCTCTGGGCCAGCAGGCGCAGGGTGGTGGTCATGCTGGCACCCGCCGCGAGGGTCGCCGGTTGCCAGCTGTAAGGGTCGGCCTGCAGCCCGGTTGGCAGCTGGAGGGCCAGCTCGTTCAGGGTCACCGGCGCCTTGCCCTGGTTGGTAAGGGTCAGTTGCACCGACTGGCGCTGCCCCAGCTCGATGACGCTACCCTCACCCAGGCCCACATTGACCGAGTGCGCGGCAAGCCTCGGCCTTCAGGCCGGGGAAGGATAGCGCGGACGCCGTAGGCGTCCTTTGCGGCGGTCAGTGTGGCGTCTGCTGCTGCTCAATGTACTGGCGG
>NZ_NEVB01000235.1:0-21690 GCF_002259925.1 Aeromonas sp. A35_P
GCATTATAGGGAGCCGCGCCGCGATGACAAGGGGAATTTTGCAAAAACTGGCATTTTTCGTGTTTTGGCCAGTCAAGCGTCTATTTATCAAACAAAAAGCCCTGCATCCGCAGGACTCAAGCCGCTTTCACACTGCCTCGGCTATTTTTTTGACCAGAAATCGCGGGCAAAACTGCGCACTTTGTCCCAGTCGGTAAACTCGAGGTCCTTGCTGGTGTCCGTGCTACCGCCGGTGATCTTCATGATCAGCTGAATGATGCGGGTCTGCCACCAGTTATAGCGGGAGTACTGCAGCGCACCGGCAAACACCCCCAGGGTTTTTGGCTTCCAGGGGGAGAGACGCAAAAACTTCTTCATGTAAGCATTGGTCTGCGGGGTCTGCTTCTCGGGCTTGCGGGCCGTCAGGTTGACACAGAAGAAGGCGGCGTTGGCCACTTCCAGCTGTTCGTGATGAGCATGGATGAAACTGAACAAGCTGGGGTGGAAGTTGCCATAGCGAATGGAAGCGCCGATAAGCACCTTCTTGAACTTGCTGAGGTTGCACATGGGCAGGTTGTGCAGATCCTGCATCACCACCTCGCATCCCTCGATCTCAGCCAGCATGGCATCGACGATTTTTCGCGTTTGCCCGTCACGGGAAGAATAAAGCACCAGAATCTTGTCCATACCAACCTCAACTACGCCAGAATGCAGGGGTAAACAGTACCAGAAGCGTAAAGATTTCCAATCGGCCAAACAACATGGCGACCACCAATATCCATTGGGCCGTTGCCGAGATATTGCCGAAGTTGGCCGACACCTCCCCCAGCCCCGGCCCCACGTTGGTAAACGCTGCCGCCACGGCAGAGAAGGCGGTCACCTCGTTCAAGCCGGTCATCAGCAACAACAGCATAAAGATGAAGAACAGAATGATATAGGTGGCAAAGTAGCCCCACACGGCCTCCACAATCCGCTCAGGCACGGCGCGACGGCCCAGCTTGAGGGTATAGATGGCGCGTGGATGCACCAGTCGCTTCAGCTCGCGCATCCCCTGCAGGAACAGGATCATGAAACGCATCACCTTGATGCCGCCCCCGGTACTGCCGGCGCAGCAGCCAATGAAGGCGGAGAACATCAGCAACATGGGTAGGAAGGAGGGCCAATCCGCATAACTGGTGGTGCTGTAACCGGTAGTCGTGCCCAGCGACACCGCCTGGAACAAGCCGTGGTTGAGCGCATCCTGCCAGGTGTCGTAGTGGCCGTGGAACAACAGGGAGACGAAGCAGATCAGCACCAGTACACACTGGATGCTCAGGAACACCTTGAGCTCGGAGTCCCGCAGATAACTGCTCAGGCGCACCGGCTTGTGGGCGAACACCATGAAGTGCAGGGCAAAGTTGACGCTAGCCAGCAGCAGAAACAGCACTGTGATCAGGTTGATGGCCGGGCTGTTGAAGAAACCTATGCTGGCATCGTGAGTCGAGAAGCCCCCCACAGACATGGTGGAGAAGGAGTGACAGATGGCATCGAACAGGGTCATGCCCGCCATCCAGTACGCCAGAGCGCAGAGGGAGGTGAGCAGCAGATAGATGAACCAGAGCGCCTTGGCCGTCTCGGCGATGCGCGGGGTGACCTTGTTGTCCTTGACCGGCCCCGGAATTTCGGCGCGATAGAGCTGCATGCCCCCGATGCCGAGCAGTGGCAGTATGGCTACCGCCAGCACTATGATCCCCATGCCCCCCAGCCACTGCAGCAGCTGGCGATAGAACAGAAACGCCTTGGGCAGGTTGTCCAGTCCGGTGAGCACGGTCGCCCCCGTGGTGGTCAGACCGGAAAACGACTCGAAGAAGGCCTCCGATACCGTCATGCCGGGCACCTCCCCCAGCAGGAACGGCAAGGCCCCGACGCTGCCCAGTACCACCCAGAACAGCACGACGATGAGGAAGCCCTCCTTGGACCTGAGATCCTTCTTCTGATGGCGGTTGGGAAACCAGAGCGCGGCGCCGAGCAGCAGGGCGATGAAGAAGGAGTTGACGAACTCGGCACCACCACCATCACGATAGCCAAATGCAACCATCGCGGGCAGCAGCATGGTCGAACTGAACAGTGCGACCAGCAGGCCAACGATACGAATGATGCTCAGAATCTGCATTCCAGCTCCCTCTTCAGACCAAAAGAGCGATGGATTCTAGCCATCTAAGGGACGAAGGGATACCCGACCCTGGGTTCGGTCGGTCAATTCCTGTGCGATACGGGGCCAGAGCGCGGACTCCCACGCTACCTGCAGGGTGACGCTGGCGCCATAGTCGGCCGTCAGCAACTGGCCCTGATGAGCCTGGATCAGGGCCTCTACGGCCCCCATGTCGACGTAGTCGCACTGGATGAGAGAGGCCGTCTGCTGGCGCTTGATGCGGGTCTCGAGCTGCTTGAGTGCCGCCCCCACGCCACCTCCGTAAGCCTTGACCAGACCGCCGGTGCCCAGCAGCACGCCACCGTAATAGCGCACCACCACGGCGGCGATCTCGCCGAGACCCGCCCCCATCAGCTGGGCCAGCATGGGTTTGCCGGCAGTGCCAGAGGGCTCACCATCATCGCTGAAGCCATAGACCTGACTGTCCTGCGGGGCACCTGCGACAAAGGCCCAGCAGTGATGCCGGGCCCCGGGGTGTTGTTGTTTTATCTCGCCAATCCAGGCCTTGGCGGCCTCGACGGTCGGCGTGTGGGCAAGGTAAGTGATGAAACGGCTCTTCTTGATCTCTTCACTCACCTCCAGCGGTGCGGCCGGTATGGAATAGTCCGCCGCCATCAGAGCCCTGCTTGTCTGGTCAGGTTCTCCACCCCGTTGGCATGCAGCACCACGTTGTCTTCGATGCGGATGCCACCATAGGGGCGCAGCGCCTCGACCTTGTTCCAGTTGACCCGCTTGCCCTGCTCGCCCTGGCGCAGCGGCTCCAGCAGGCTGTCGATGAAGTAGAGGCCCGGCTCTATGGTGAACACCTGGCCCACCTCCATCACCCGGGTGCAACGCAGATAGGGGAACTGCTCGGGGGCCGACAGATGGGTGCCACGCTCATCCTGCATGAAGCCGCCGGCATCGTGTACCTGCAGGCCGAGGAAGTGGCCGAGGCCGTGCGGGAAGAAGACGTTGGTCACCCCGGTGTGGATCATCTCGTCCACCGACATGTCCACCAGCTCGGTGGCTTGCAGCAGGCGCGCCAGCCTGTGGTGCATCTGCAGATGCAGCTCGCTGTAACGGCGGCCCGGCTTGATCTCCTCGATGATCTCCTGCTGCTGGGCATCCAGCGCCGCAATCAGATCGGCAAACTCACCGCGGCGCCAGGCCCAGGTCCGGGTGATGTCGGAGGCATAGCCGTGCACGTCCACGCCGGCGTCGATCAGGAAGGAGTACCGCTCCGCATCGGGTACCCGCTGAGTGGAGAGGTGGGTGTAGTGCAGGATGGCCGCATTGCGGTTGATGGCGACGATATTGCCGTAGGGCGCCTCATTGGCCCCCTGCCCGACTGCCTTCATGTAGGCCAGGTTGATCTCGAACTCACTCGCCCCCGCCATGAAGGAGTCCTTAGCCGCAATGTGGCCGCGTACCCCGATACGGTTGGCATCGCGCAGACACTCCAGCTCATAGGGGGTCTTGTAGGCGCGATGATAATGCAGATAGTTGAGGACCGCCTCCGGGTTGGGCTGGCCCAGCCCCAGCAGCTCGGCCACCTCCAGATGGCCACCCAGATAGGCCCATTCCTGCCTGTTGGCCGGCAGATGATCGGCAACCTGCTCCGGGCGGGTCAGGAAGCGGATATCGAAGAAGTCGACCCAGAAGGCGTTGGGCAGGTCCGCTACCTTGTGCCAGAAATCCACCGGCCGGTAGAACAGCAGCACCGGCTTGCTCACCCCGTCCACCAGCAACCAGCAGTGGGGATTGTCCAGCACCGGCAGCCAGGCCTTGAACTGGGGGTTCACCTTGAAGGGGTAATCCTGATCATCGAGGAAGATGCGGTGGGTCTGGCCGGAGTGGATGGCCAGACCGCCCAGTCCCTGCTGTTGCAGTATGTCGCGGGTGCGCTGCTGCAAGGTGTCGAGGTGCTGGGCAAAAAGTTGGCTGTAGCTGCTCATGGCGTCCTGCTCCGGGAGAAATGTGGTTTCAGCATAACATCAAGCGAATCAAGGCTCGAACCGTCAAGCTATCGCTTCGTGAGGTAACGCATACGTTACAAGGCTTTTGTTATGAAACAAAAACCAACCATTAACAAATAAAAAACAATTCAATACACTGCCGGTAGATACATGCAGTCAGGGACTACTCATGCACAATCTTTGCCTGTGGCAACCGGATCAAGAGCGGATGCAGCAATCCAACCTCCAGCACTTCATGGCCGAGGTCAACCGCTTCCACGGCCTGCAGCTGCACAGCTATGCCCAGCTCTACCAGTGGTCGGTGGAGAAGACAACCCGTTTCTGGCCGCTGGTATGGCAGCACTGCGGCGTCAAGGGCGAGCTCGGCAACATAGTGGCGGAGAACCGCCAGGAGATGCAGCGCACCCGCTGGTTCCCCGACAGCCGGCTCAACTTCGCCGAGAACCTGCTGCGCCGCCAGGATGACACGCCGGCCATCATCTCCCGTATCGAAGGGAACCCCAGCCAGACCCTGAGCTGGCGCGAGCTGGCGGATCAGGTCGCCAGGCTGGCCCAGTGGCTGCGCGGCCAGGGCATCGGCCGGGGCGACGTAGTGGCCGCCTACCTGCCCAATATCCCGGAGACCGTGGTAGCCATGCTGGCGACCACCAGTCTGGGGGCGATCTGGACCTCCACCAGCCCCGATTTCGGCGAAGCCAGCGTGGTGGAGCGCTTCGGCCAGACCCGGCCGCGAGTGCTGTTTGCGGTGGATGGCTATCGCTACAACGGCAAGGCCATCGACATTCAGGACAAGGTGGCGGGGGTCGTCAGCCAGATCGACAGCATAGAACAGACGGTCATGATCCCCCTGCTGGGCCACCCCCAGCAGCTGGGTCACGACTGGCGTCAGATCCTGGCAGGCCAGCCGGATGCCGGCCTGCAGTTCGAGCCCATGGCCTTCAACGACCCGCTCTACATCCTCTATTCGTCCGGCACCACCGGCAAACCCAAGTGCATCGTGCACGGCATCGGCGGCACCCTGCTGCAACATCTGAAAGAGCACCAGCTGCACTGCGACATCAAGCCGGGGGAGCGCATCTTCTACTTCACCACCTGCGGCTGGATGATGTGGAACTGGCTGGTGAGCGCGCTCGCCTCCGGCGCCACCCTGGTGCTCTACGACGGCTCCCCCTTCTACCCGGACGGCAACGTGCTGTGGGATCTCGCCCGCGATGAAGAAGTCGCCCTGTTCGGCACCTCGGCCAAATACCTGGATGCGCTGCACAAGCAGGGTTATCCCCCTATCAAGACCCACGACTTGCCACACCTGCGGCTGATCTGCAGCACCGGCTCCGTGCTCTCTCCCGAAGGGTTCGACTACGTCTATCAGCAGATCAAGCAGGATGTGCAGCTCAGCTCCATCTCAGGCGGCACCGACATCTGCTCCTGCTTCGTCATCGGTAATCCGCTCAGCCCCGTCTACCGCGGCGAGAGTCAGGGGCGCGGCCTCGGCCTCGCGGTGCAGGTATTCAACGAAGCGGGCCAGCCGGTACAGGATGAAAAGGGCGAGCTGGTCTGCACCAAGCCGTTCCCGGCCCAGCCCATCGGTTTCTGGGGGGACGAGAGCGGCGACAAGTACCACGCCGCCTATTTCGAGCGGTTCGACAACATCTGGTGCCACGGCGACTGGATCGAGCTGACCCCGACCGGCGGTATCCTGTTCTATGGCCGCTCCGACGCCACCCTCAACCCGGGCGGCGTGCGCATCGGCACCAGCGAGATCTACCGCTACGTCGAACAGCTGGAGGAAGTAGAAGAGAGCATCGTCATCGGCCAGCAGTGGCAGCAAGACGAGCGGGTGGTGCTGTTCGTCAAGCTCCAGCCAGGTCTCAAGCTAGACGAAGCGCTGCGCGAGCGCATCCGCCAGCAGGTGCGCCAGCACTGCACCGCCCGTCACGTGCCAGCCCGCATCCTGCAGGTGGACGCCATTCCGCGCACCAAGTCCGGCAAGATAGTGGAGCTGGCGGTGCGGGAAGTGGTGCACAACCGGCCCGTCAACAACACCCACGCCCTCGCCGATCCCGAGGTGCTGAGCCAGTATCGCGACCGGCCAGAGCTGGCCAGTTGAAGCCACACAAGGTTAATAAAGGCGTCATCAGACGCCTTTATTTTGGTTGTTAATCTGAGGCGAGCTTTTACTCGAGATCTGTTAAACGAATGTTTTAAATAGGTGTTGAAATTGTCTTCTTTTGGATCAATAGTGAGCCTCGCCCCCTGCTGGGGATAAAGGAGCACCACCCCCCACCATGTGGGAACAAGGAGACACTCTCATGATCTACCAAGGCGAAACCCTGACGGTCAGCTACCTCGAAGACGGCATTGCCGAGCTGAGGTTCGATGCTCCGGGTTCAGTCAACAAGCTGGATCGCGCTACCCTGCTCTCCCTGAGCGAAGCGATCGCCGCATTACAACAAGAACGTGAACTAAAAGGTCTGATCCTCACCTCCGGCAAAGACGCCTTCATCGTCGGCGCCGACATTACCGAATTCCTGGAACTGTTCGATCTGCCGCAGGAAGATCTGCTTGGCTGGCTGAAAAAGGCCAACGACATCTTCAACGCCATCGAAGATCTGCCGGTGCCGACCCTCAGCGCCATCAAGGGCCACGCCCTGGGCGGCGGCTGCGAGACCATTCTCTCCACCGACTTCCGGCTGGCCGACACCACGGCCAAGATCGGCCTGCCCGAGACCAAGCTCGGCATCATGCCGGGCTTTGGCGGCACCGTCCGTCTGCCGCGAGTGATCGGCGCCGACAACGCGCTGGAATGGATCACCACCGGCAAGGATTACCGTGCCGATGACGCCCTCAAAGTGGGTGCCATCGATGCCGTGGTCGCCCCGGATGCGCTGCAGAGCGCCGCCATACAGATGATCAAGGACGCGATCAAGGGCAAGCTGGACTGGCAGGGCCGCCGCGCCGCCAAGAAGGCCCCGCTGCGCCTCTCCAAACTGGAAGCCATGATGAGCTTCACCACCGCCGCCGGCATGGTTGCCGCCGTGGCGGGCAAACACTATCCGGCCCCCATGGCCGCCGTGAAGACGGTGGAAGCCGCCGCCGGCATGGGTCGTGACGAAGCGCTGGCCGCCGAAGCCGCCACCTTCATCAAGCTGGCGAAAACCGACGTGGCCAAGGCGCTGGTCGGCATTTTCCTCAACGATCAGCACATCAAGGCGCTGGCCAAGAAGGCCGCCAAGCAGGCAAACAAGGCCACCGGCCATGCCGCCGTGCTGGGTGCCGGCATCATGGGGGGCGGCATCGCCTACCAGTCCGCCAGCAAGGGCATCCCGGCGGTGATGAAGGACATCAACGAGAAGGCGCTGGCGCTGGGCATGGGCGAAGCCACCAAGCTGCTCAACGGCCAGCTCGAGCGCGGTCGCATCGATGGCATCAAGATGGGCCAGGTGCTCTCCGCCATCACCCCGACCCTCAGCTATGACAACGTCAAGCATGTGGACGTGGTGGTCGAGGCCGTGGTCGAGAACCCGAAAGTGAAGGCGGCCGTACTGAGTGAAGTGGAAGGCGTGATCGGCGAAGACGCCGTGCTCGCCAGCAACACCTCCACCATCCCCATCTCCCTGCTGGCCAAGGGACTGAAGCGCCCGCAGAACTTCTGCGGCATGCACTTCTTCAACCCAGTGCACCGCATGCCGCTGGTGGAGATCATCCGCGGCGAGCAAACCTCGGACGACACCATCAACCGCGTGGTGGCCTACGCCGCCGCCATGGGCAAGTCCCCGGTGGTGGTCAACGACTGCCCTGGCTTCTTCGTCAACCGCGTGCTGTTCCCCTACTTCTTCGGCTTCAACAAGCTGGTTGCCGATGGCGCCGACTTCGCCGCCGTCGACAAGGTGATGGAGAAGGAGTTTGGCTGGCCCATGGGCCCCGCCTACCTGCTGGACGTGGTCGGCATCGACACCGGCCACCATGCCGGTGACGTGATGGCGCAGGGCTTCCCGGCGCGCATGAGCAAGGAAGGTCGCACCGCCATCGACGTGATGTACGAGGCGAGCCGCTTCGGTCAGAAGAATGGCAAGGGCTTCTACGCCTACGAGGCCGACAAGAAGGGCAAGCCGAAGAAGGTGGCCGATGCCGCTGCTTACGAGCTGCTGGCCCCGATCGCCAAGCCGAAACAGGATTTCGACAAGGACGCCATCATCGCCCGCATGATGATCCCCATGATCAACGAAGTGGTGCTCTGTCTGGAAGAGGGCATAGTCGCCACCCCAGCCGAAGCCGACATCGCGCTGGTCTACGGTCTGGGCTTCCCTCCCTTCCGCGGCGGCGTGTTCCGCTATCTGGACACCATTGGTCTGGATCGCTACGTGGCCATGGCCGACCAGTATGCCGACCTTGGCCCGCTCTACCGCGTCAGCGACAAGCTGCGTGAGATGGCCGCCCAGGGCAAAACCTTCTACTGATTGCGGAAAGGAGATCCATTCATGAAAGACGTAGTCATTGTCGACTGTATCCGGACCCCGATGGGCCGGTCCAAGGGCGGCGCCTTCCGCAACGTGCGTGCAGAAGACTTGTCCGCGCACCTGATGAAATCCATCCTGCTGCGCAACCCCAACCTCGACCCAAACGAGATCGAGGATATCTACTGGGGCTGCGTGCAGCAGACCCTGGAGCAGGGCTTCAACATCGCCCGCAATGCCGCCCTGCTGGCCGGCATCCCGAAACAGGTGGGGGCGGTTACCGTCAACCGCCTGTGCGGATCCTCCATGCAGGCGCTGCACGACGCCTCCCGCGCCATCCAGGTGGGTGACGGCGACATCTTCATCATCGGCGGCGTCGAGCACATGGGCCACGTGCCCATGAGCCACGGGGTGGACTTCCACCCCGGCATGGCGAAGTCGGTGGCGAAAGCCTCCGGCATGATGGGGCTGACCGCCGAGATGCTCGGCAAGCTGCACGGCATCAGCCGTCAGCAGCAGGACGAGTTTGCCGCCCGCTCCCATCGCCGCGCTCACGCCGCCACCGTGGAAGGCCGTTTTGCCAAGGAGATCGTCGGGCTGGAAGGGCACGACGCCAGCGGCGCCCGCTTCTTCTACGACTACGACGAGGTGATCCGCCCGGAGACCACGGTCGACACGCTGAGCCAGCTGCGCCCGGTGTTCGACCCGGTCAACGGCACCGTCACCGCCGGCACCTCTTCGGCCCTGTCCGATGGCGCCGCCGCCATGCTGGTGATGAGTGCGGACCGCGCCAAGGCGCTCGGCCTCACCCCGCGCGCCAAGGTACGTGCCATGGCCATCGCCGGCTGCGACGCCGCCATCATGGGTTACGGCCCGGTGCCGGCCACCCAGAAGGCGCTCAAGCGGGCCGGTCTGACCGTCGGCGACATCGATCTGTTCGAGCTGAACGAGGCATTTGCCGCCCAGTCCCTCCCCTGCGTGAAGGATCTGGGTCTGCAAGATCTGGTGGACGAGAAGGTGAACCTGAACGGCGGCGCCATCGCCCTGGGTCACCCGCTCGGCTGCTCCGGCGCCCGCATCTCCACCACCCTGATCAATCTGATGGAAGAGAAGGACGCGACCCTGGGGGTTGCCACCATGTGCATCGGCCTGGGTCAGGGCATCGCCACCGTGTTCGAGCGAGTGTAACTGTATCCCCCGGACCGGTACGCCGGTCCGGGAAGTGCCCCGCCAGGGGCCGAATTTTACAATATGGGCCCGCTTCTGCTTCCCGGCGAGGCGGCCCGTATCGCAGGTTTTGGGGCCGGTCAGACTGCCCCGTCATCGAGTCTGTGGAGTGCGCCACACGGGGTGCACTTCTGTCGTCAGCATCTGCGTCTTGGCCGGCCCGTTTGGGTCGGCCTTTTTTATTTGCACGGCAGGATATGGGAGGATATTGCCCATAACCTCACATTAGATGGGGGGCTTGCTTGCTTTTTGCTCCCCCGACAGGTTCAATCTGCACAAAAAAATGGGTGGATGCACATACATATGTCAACGAGCAAACAACTGCTGATCGTCGACGACGACCAAGAGATCCGCGAGCTGCTCAATGAATACCTGACCAGGGCTGGCTTCGAGGTATTGACCGCAGCGGAGGGCAACGAGATGCGCCAGCAGCTCGCCCAGCACAGCCCGGACCTCATCATTCTCGATATCATGATGCCTGGCGACGACGGTTTTACCCTCTGCCAGCAGATCCGCCGCGACTCTCAGGTCCCCATCATCATGCTGACCGCCGCCTCCGACGAAGCGGATCGAGTGATCGGTCTGGAACTCGGCGCCGATGACTACATCGCCAAGCCGTTCAGCCCGCGCGAGCTGCAAGCCCGCATCAAGGCGCTGCTGCGCCGCGCCGAATTTCGCCAGCCGGAGAAAGAGAAGGAGCCGAGCCGTCGGCTGCGCTTCGCCGAGTGGACTCTGGATACCCTGAGCCACCAGTTGACTCACGAAGATGGCAGCCTGCTGGATCTCTCCGGCAGCGATGCCCTGTTGCTCGGCATGTTCCTGCAGCAGCCCGGCGTGGTGCTGGACCGGGATACCATCTCGGACGCCACTCGCGGTCGCGAGAGCCTGCCGATGGAGCGCGGCATCGACGTGCAGATCAGCCGGCTGCGCCAGAAGCTGGGGGACAACGGCAAGAGCCCGCGCATCATCAAGACCATTCGCGGCAGCGGCTACATGCTGATCGCCGAGGTGCACGAGATCCCATGAGGCCCGGCAAGGTAGCGACGGCATGCTGATCGACACAAGGCGAGAAATCCCATGAATACCAGGTGGTTCTGGCGGGCGCTGGTGCCCCGCTCCCTGCTGTCGCGGATGCTGCTGCTGTTGCTGCTGGCGATCCTGCTCTCCCAGACCATCCTCACCGGCATCTGGATGCAGCAGATCCAGAAGCGGGAGCTGGAAGGCATGCTCAGCACCACCCGCAACCTGGCGCTGTCGGCCGCCTCCACCGTCAACTTCTTCAAATCCTTGCCGCTGCAGTATCGCCACATCGCGCTGGACCAGCTGCGCAACATGGGCGGCAGCCGCTTCTTCGTCTCCCTGAACGAAGAGGAGATCCACATCAGCGCCATCCCCGACAGCGAGCGCAAGACGCTGGTGCTCAAGGAGGTGCAGGGGGTGCTGACCCGCAAACTCTCCGACGCCATGGCGATCAAGGTGGACTTCTCGCGGCCAGAGGATCTGCATGTCTTCAACAACGACACCCTGCTGGCGGATCTACCCTCCTCCTGGGCCCGTTATACCCTCTCGCTGGAGCCGCTCAACCCGCCGGTACTGGTGACCCAGATCGAGATAGAACCGGGCGAGTGGCTCTATCTGGCGGCCCTGCTGCCAGCCCCCTACATGACGCTGGATGACACCGTCATGCCCAGCAACCAGGTGCGCTTCATCGCCCTGATGACGGTGTTCCTCTGCTTCTTCACCTTCCTGCTGGTACGCTGGCAGACCCGGCCGCTGCGTCGGCTGGCCAAGGCGGCGGTCAACCTCGGCAAGGACATCGACCAGCCCTCTCTCAAGGAAGAGGGGGCCTCCGAGATAGTGGCGGCCACCCGCGCCTTCAACATCATGCAGCACCGCATCCGCCGCTATATCGACGATAGAGAGCGGCTGTTCAGCTCGATTTCCCACGACCTCAAGACCCCCATCACCCGGCTGCGACTGCGGGTCGAGCTGCTCGACGACGAGCAGCAGATCGCCAAGTTCAACAAGGACCTGGACGAGCTGGAGCTGATGGTGAAGGGAGCGCTGCAGACGGTGAAGGACACCGACATCCACGAGAACATCGAACAGCTCGACATCAATGCCATGCTGGAACAGATGGCGGAGGGGATGAACCTGCACGACGAGCGGCTGACCATCGAGGGCCGCTGCAAACAGCCCTACCGCGGCAAGCCGCTGGCTCTCAAGCGCTGCATCGGCAACCTGGTGGACAACGGCATCAAGTACGGCCAGAAGGTGCGTATCATCATCATGGACGACGAGGAGATGCTGATCCTGTTCATCATGGACGAGGGGCCCGGCCTGCCGGAGGATCAGTTCGAACGCATCTTCGAGCCCTACTACCGGCTCAGCACGGATCTGGCCGGCACCGGCCTGGGTCTGGGCATTGCCCGCAACATAGCCCACGCCCACGGCGGCGACCTGGTGCTGGAAAATCGTCCGCAGGGTGGCCTGCAGGCCACCCTCTCCCTACCAAGGCAGTAACCTTATGAAGTGGTTGTCTTTTTCTGTCATCACCCTGCTCTCTTTGCCGGTTGCCGCCTCCCAGGTGGAGGTGCTGCACTGGTGGACCTCCGGCGGCGAGGCCAGGGCGGTGGAGGTGCTCAAGTCCGAATGGACCGAGCAGGGCAACCAGTGGAACGACTTCGCGGTGCAGGGGGGCGGCGGCAAGAGCGCCATGACGGTGCTGAAAAGCCGGGCTCTGGCGGCCAACCCGCCGGAGGCGGCCCACCTCAAGGGGTTCGAGTTGCGGGAGTGGGCCGGACTCGGCTTCCTGCGCGATCTCAGCCCCATGGCCGAACACCTCGGCTGGTATCCCCAGCTGCCGCCCATGGTGCGGGAGACCCTCAGCCAGAACGGCGCCCTGATGGCGGTACCCACCGGCATCCATCGGGTCAACTGGCTGTGGCTCAACCGCAAGATCTTCGAGCGCAACAAGCTGACCCCGCCCACCAGCTGGGCTCAGTTCGTGACCGTGGCCGACCGGCTCAAGCAGCAAGGGATCACCCCGCTCGCCATCGGCAACGAACCCTGGCAACTGGCAGTGCTGTTCGAAACTGTGGCGCTCGGCGAAGGCGGCAAAGCGTTCTACCGCAAGGCGTTCGTGGAACAGGACAGCGCCATCCTGACCGGCCCCGACATGGTGCGGGTACTGACCCGCTTCCAGCAGCTGCGCGGCTATGTGCCGGAGAAGTACGCCGGCCTGAAGTGGCACCAGGCCACCAACCTGCTGGAGAGCGGCGGCGCCGCCATGCAGGTGATGGGGGACTGGGTGAAGGGCGAGCTGAGCGCCGGCAACTATCGGCCCGGCGAGGATATCGAGTGCCTGCCGAGCCCCGGCAGTGCCAGCCTGTTCAGCTACAACCTCGACTCCATCGCCATGTTCAAGCAGCGGGATCCCGCCCAGCTGCAGGCCCAGGGCGAGCTGGCCCAGCTGCTGATGACGCCGCGCTTCCAGCAGGAGTTCAACCGGGTGAAGGGTTCCATCCCGGCGCTGGTCAAGCCGGACATGAGCAAGTTCGACCGCTGCGCCGTGCGCTCCTACCAGGATTTCCTGCAGGCGGAACGAGAGGGCAACCTGCTGCCCAGCATGGCCGAGGGGATGGCGACGCCGACCAACATGCGCCAGGCAATCATGGATGTGCTGAGCAACTTCTTCAACGACCCCAGAGCCAACCCGGAGCAGACCGCCCTGCATCTGGAGCGGGCCATGCGCTCGACCCGCTGACGCTTTTCGCTGCGGCCAGAAACGACAAAGGCGGATGAGATATCCGCCTTTGTCGTCGTGAGAGTCTTGGGGTCAGGATTGATCGTTTTCGTCCTCATCCTCGTCGTAGTAATCGCTGAGCTCGATCCAGAGCCCCAGTCCGATCATCACCATGGAACCGAACCAGGTGCCGGTGTTCCCGATCGGGCTGCCCATCACTATCATGGCGAAAGACAAGAACCCCATGCCTGCGTAGGCTTGTAATCTGCCGTAGGAGACCTGCATATTCACACCTCCTTGTTGAATATGGTTCAATTTTTATATTACTCATACGGCGGGGTGTGGGTAGGGTCAGATAACACTTTGGTTACATATGCTGTTGACAGCCCAGGTCGTTTGATTATTTTTTCGCCGTGAGTATCATTGGTAGCTGATTTGGTTGAAGGTTTATTATTGATGAGTGCTTTATTCTGCGACGCGACTCACGAGTTGGACGCAATCGGGCTTCGTTGCCCCGAACCTGTCATGATGGTGCGTAAAAAAGTGCGGCTGATGGCTGACGGGGAGACCCTGCTGGTCAGTGCCGATGATCCCTCAACCACCCGCGACATTCCCAGTTTCTGCCGCTTCATGGATCACACCCTGGTCGCCAGCGAGACAGAGCAGGCCCCTTACCGCTATCTGATCCGCAAGGGCCAGTAAGCCACACTACCGGAGCAATCCATGCCAGCTATTACCCGAATCGGCACCACCCAGCGTTGGTCTGACGTGGTCATTCACAACGGTACCCTCTACGTGGTGGAAGTGCCCGCCACCGACACCGCCGACATTCACCAGCAGACCCGCGAAGTGCTGGAAAGCCTGCAGCGCCTGCTGGAAGCCAACGGCTCCGGCGTCGACAAGATCCTGATGGCCAACATCTATCTCAAGGACATTGCGGACATCGCGGCCTTCAACGAGCAGTGGGATGCCTGGATCCCGGCGGGCACCGCGCCGGTCCGTGCCTGCGTGCAGGCCCGCCTGGCCCACGAAGGCTACAAGGTCGAAGTGCAGCTCACTGCAGCTGTCTAAGCAAAACAGGATGCCTGGCTCCCCTGATGCCGACACAGCCCCGGTTCGAGCCTGCGTGCAGGCCCGTCTGGCCCACGAAGGCTACAAGGTGGAAGTGCAGCTGACCGCGGCAGTTTAAGAGGCATTTATCCCCCTCATACCCGCCCCTTCTCCTGCAAGGGGAGAAGGGAGCAAAGAACAAGGCGCCATTGCTCGCAACGGCCCCAATAAAAAAGGCCCCGCCATCGCTGGCGGGGCCTTTTTCATGGCTGCGAACCGGGCCGCTTAGGCGGTCGGGGTCAGGGTGATGGTCACCCGACGGTTCTGGGCCTTGCCTTCGGCTGTACTGTTGGTGGCGACCGGCTGATCCGGGCCCACGCCGCTGGTGGCAATGCGGCTGCCGGTCACACCCTGGCCGATCAGCTGGGCGGCAACGGCATCGGCGCGCTGGGCGGAGAGCTTCATGTTCAGCTCGCGGGAGCCGGTGCTGTCGGTGTGACCAACCACGTTCAGGCGGGTCTTGTCGAACTCGGCGACCACCATGGCCACGCCGGACAGGGTGTTGGCACCGGCAGCCTTCAGCTGGGCGCTGGAGCTGTCAAAGGTGACGTTATTCGGCATGTTGAGGATCAGCTGATCACCGTTACGGGTCACGCTGACGCCGGTGCCTTGCAGCTTCTCGCGCAGCTTGGCTTCCTGCACGTCCATGTAGTAGCCGATACCGCCACCCAGCGCGGCGCCGGCGGCCACACCGGTCAGGATCCCCTTCTTGCGGTCACCCTTGCTGGAGGAGAGCGCACCCACGGCGGCACCCGCAGCGGCGCCCGCCAGTGCGCCCCAGGCGCCCTTGGAGGTTTGGGACTCGCCGGTATAGGGGTTGGTGGTACAGCCGCTCAGGGCGACGGCCAGCGCAACGGCGGGAACGATTGTCTTGAAATGCATGAAAAACCTCTAAAAAAACCGACTCAAATCCAAAGAGGGCGCATTCTACCCCAGAGGTGTGCCAAGGTGTGACGTTATCAGCGTCACGCCCCTCTCTGCCCACGTCCCAGTATCCGCAGGCTGGCTGGATGCCGCCTGAACCGGCAGCCGGAACCAGCTCGCCACCTTGACCTATCCCCTTGTTCAACGGACCAAATGCGTCTCCATTGGCTACTATTGAATGCACCATCAATAGTGCTCAGGGGTCTCTCATGTCCGCACCGCTTCGCAACGTATCGATCCGGCACCTGCTGTTGAGTGCCAGCCTCATCATTCTGCTTACCATGGCGCTGGCCGGGATCTGGCGCAGCAGCCTGACCGCCCGCCTCGGTGAGCTGCCCAACCAGCTCATCCTCAGCGCCAACGAGCAGATCACCCTGCAGGAGCTGCGCTATCACACCACCCAGGTTCAGCAGTTCCTGACCGATGCCGCCGTCTCCGGCGAGATGGACTCCATCGGCGAGGCCGAGCAGCACGCCCAGGCGGCTCGCCAGCTGCTGGAGCGGCTGCCACAGTTGCAGGCGCCGCTCACCCCGCTGCTGACCCGTCAGCTGGAGATCGGCAAGCGGATGGTGGACATCTATCTGAAAGAGGGGCGAGAGGCTGGCAACCAGCTGATGAAGCAGCCGAACGAAGGCTTCGATGCCCTCACCGACAACATCGCCAGCCAGGTCGCGGCCGTGCTGGAACAACAGCAGCAAGGGTTCAAGCAACGGGAACAGGATATCCGCGCCCAGAGCCAAAGCCTGCAGCGTCAGGACATGCTGCAGTTGGCCGTCAGCCTGACCGTCATCCTGCTGATGTTGCTGCTCATCTACCGCAAGACCGTCGGCCCGCTGCAGCATCTGATGGGCCAGCTGGTCGAGCTGGCCAACCACAGCCACAACCTCACCTTCCGGCTGCACAGCCAGGGCAAGGACGAGTTCGCCTATCTGGCGGAGGTGTTCAACCGCTTCCTCGGCAATATCGACAACCTGATCGGCACGGTGCAACTGGTGTCGCGCAAGACCCACGACAAGATGGCGCTGCTGATGGCCCACTCCGGCAGCACCCTCAGCAGCATGCAGCAGGCCCAGCAGAATACCGACATGCTGGCGACCGCCATCAACGAGATGACCGCCACCGTTCACAACATCGAGCAGGCCAGCCAGGATACCCTGCTGACCCAGCAGCAGGCCCACGACGGCCAGCGCCAGGTGAGCCAGACCATCACCCTGATCCGGCAGGTGGCCGACCACATCGAGCAATCCGCCGGGGAAGTGACCCAACTGGATCAGGAGAGCACCCAGATCGGCAACATACTGCAGGTGATCCGCACCATCTCGGAGCAGACCAATCTGCTGGCCCTCAACGCTGCCATCGAGGCGGCCCGGGCCGGCGAGCAGGGCCGCGGTTTCGCGGTGGTGGCCGACGAGGTGCGCCAGCTGGCTACCCGCACCCAGGCCGCCACCGTCGACATCCAGCAGCGTATCGAGGCGCTGCAGCACAACACCCGCCACGCGGTGACCACCATGCACACTACCCGCAACGTGAGCGAGCAGGCGGTCAACCAGGCGGCGGGCACCGGCGAAACCCTGACCGCCATCGTCGAGGCCATCACCCGGGTCAACGACATGAACGGCCACATCGCCACCGCCGCCGGCCAGCAGGCCCAGGTCACCGAAGAGACCAACCGCAATGTGATGGAGGTCGCCAGCATCGCCCGCGAATGCCTGGAGCTGGCGCGCCAGAGCCGCAGCCACACCCGGGACATGAACCAGGCCAACGAGGAGATCGGCCTCATCAGCGATCAGTTCGACGTCAGCAAGGCAGGCTCAGCCAGCCTGGATCAGGAGCTGCTGCACTGGAACGAGGCTTTCATGGTGCAGGTACCCAGCATGGACAACCAGCATCTGGGTTTGTTCGAGGCGATGAACCGGCTCTACCAGGCGGTGATCGACAAGAGCCCGGCCCAGCTGCGCAAGCAGCGGCTCGACGAGCTGCTCAAGCTCGCCACCCGGCACTTCGCCGACGAAGAGCAGGTGATGGAGCAGGCGGGCTACCCCGAGCTGCGCCGCCACAAGCAGGAACACGCCCGGCTGCTGGCGGAGCTCGATACCCTGATGCAGCGCAACGGCCCGGACGACGAGGAGTTCAACATGGAGCTGCTGGTGTTTCTCAAGAACTGGCTGCTCAACCACATCTCCAAGGTCGACAAGCAGTACTCGGGCTCCCTGCGCCAGGCCGGAATCGCCTGATGGCCCCATGGCTGACGCCATGCCGATATGCAGAAGGGAGGCATCAGCCTCCCTTCTCTTTTACCTTGCATCCGCTTTATTGGCGCGCTGGGGCCTGCTGGCACTCGGCGTGGCAGGGGCAGGTCACCAGATGATCGTTCACCATCCCCACCGCCTGCATGAAGGCATAGCAGATGGTGCTGCCGACGAAGGTGAAGCCGCGCTTCTTGAGCGCCTTGGACATGGCATCCGACTCCGGCGAGGTCGCCGGAATGTCGCCATTGCCCTGGCGCTGGTTGACGATGGGGGCGCCGCCCACGAAGCCCCACAGATAATCGACAAAGTCGATGCCTTCGGCCTCCAGCGCCAGATAGCCGCGGGCATTTTTGATGATCGACTGCACCTTGAGCCGGTTGCGGATGATGCCGGTGTCCTGCATCAACCGCTCCACATCCTGCTCGTCGAACTGCACGATGCGCAGCGGATCAAAATCCGCATAGGCGCGATGGTAGCTCTCGGTGCGCTTCAAGATGGTGATCCACGACAGCCCCGCCTGCTGGCCGTCGAGGCAGAGCTTGGCAAACAGCTCGCGCGAGTCATGGACCGGCCTTCCCCACTGTTTGTCATGGTATTCGATGTATTCCGGGTCCTTGGTCACCCAGGCGCAACGCAACTCCATTTCCTCTCTCCTGTCATTTCATCCAATGCCCGGGGGGCGATGCCAACCCGGGCGTGGGAGTGCCGACAACCCCTCCCGCCCAGGCCCGGCGCAGCGTCATCACATTAATCCGCTGTAATTTCGCCTATTATCCGACCATGCCAGACGGTATACTCCTTCGGTTCACATTCAGCAAATCTTGCTCTGATTTCATTTCGCGCGAAAAATATTATGCAAAAATTCGATGTCAAAACCTTTCAGGGCCTGATCCTGCAGCTGCAGGACTATTGGTCCCGCCAGGGCTGTACCATCATTCAGCCGCTGGATATGGAAGTGGGTGCCGGTACTTCTCACCCCATGACCTGCCTGCGCGCCCTGGGCCCCGAGCCCATCGCCTGCGCCTACGTGCAACCGTCCCGCCGTCCGACTGACGGCCGCTACGGTGAAAACCCGAACCGCCTGCAGCACTACTACCAGTTCCAGGTGATCATCAAGCCTTCCCCCGACAACATTCAGGAACTCTATCTGGGCTCCCTGAAAGAGCTGGGCATGGATCCCGAGATCCACGACATCCGCTTCGTGGAAGACAACTGGGAAAACCCGACCTTAGGGGCATGGGGTCTGGGTTGGGAAGTGTGGCTGAACGGCATGGAAGTGACCCAGTTCACCTACTTCCAGCAGGTTGGCGGCCTCGAGTGCAAGCCGGTCACCGGCGAGATCACCTACGGTCTCGAGCGTCTGGCCATGTACATCCAGGGCGTCGACAGCGTCTACGATCTGGTCTGGTCTGACGGCCCGCTGGGCAAGACCACCTACGGCGACGTGTTCCACCAGAACGAAGTGGAGCAATCCACCTACAACTTCGAGCACGCCGACGTGGAGTTCCTGTTCCACTGCTTCGAGCAGTACGAGAAGGAAGCCCAGAACCTGCTGGCGCTGGAAAAACCGCTGCCGCTGCCTGCCTACGAGCGCATCCTCAAAGCCGCTCACTCCTTCAACCTGCTGGATGCCCGCAAGGCCATCTCGGTCACCGAGCGTCAGCGCTACATCCTGCGCATTCGCACCCTGACCAAGGCCGTGGCAGAGGCATACTACGCCTCCCGCGAAGCGCTGGGCTTCCCTATGTGTCAGCGCAGTGAGAACAAGCAAGGTTAAGGAACGGACATGGCACAACATACATTTCTGGTAGAGATCGGTACTGCTGAGCTGCCGCCCAAAGCCCTGCGCTCCCTGGCAGAAGCCTTTGCCGACAACTTCAAAGCCGAGCTGACCAAGGCCGATCTGGCCTTCGGCGACGTCGAGTGGTTTGCCTCCCCGCGCCGTCTGGCGTTGAAGGTGCACGCACTGGCTGGCGAACAGCCGAGCAAGAGCGTCGAGAAGCGCGGCCCGGCCGTGGCCCAGGCGTTCGATGCCGAAGGCAAGCCGACCAAGGCTGCCGAAGGCTGGGCCCGTGGCAACGGCATCACCGTTGAGCAGGCCGAGCGTCTGGTCACCGACAAGGGTGAGTGGCTGGTTCACACCGCCAAGGTCGAAGGCCGTCCGGCCAAAGATCTGCTGGGCGATCTGGTTAGCCAAGCACTGGCCAAACTGCCGATCCCGAAGATGATGCGCTGGGGCGACAAGACCATCCAGTTCGTGCGTCCGGTCTTTACCGTGACCCTGCTGCTGGATGGGGAACTGGTGCCCGCTCACATTCTGGGTATCGACTCTGCCCGCACCATCCGCGGTCACCGCTTCATGGGTGAGAGCGAGTTCACCATCGACAACGCCAGCCAGTACCCGCAGATCCTGCAGGAGCGCGGCATGGTGATTGCCGACTTCATGGCGCGCAAAGCCAAGATCAAGGCTGACGCCGAAGCGGCCGCTGCCGCCTTCGGTGGCGTGGCCGATCTGGACGACGCCCTGCTGGAAGAGGTTACCGCACTGGTCGAGTGGCCGGTGGTGCTGACCGCCAACTTCGAAGAGAAGTTCCTGGCCGTGCCGGCTGAAGCGCTGGTGCACACCATGAAGGGTGACCAGAAGTACTTCCCGGTCTACGACAAAAGCGGCAAGCTGCTGCCGAAGTTCATCTTCGTCACCAACATCGAGTCCAAAGACCCGAGCCAGATCATCAGCGGCAACGAGAAGGTGGTTCGCCCCCGTCTCTCTGACGCCGAGTTTTTCTTCAAGACCGACCTCAAGCAGACTCTGGCCTCCCGCCTGCCGCGCCTTGAAACCGTGCTGTTCCAGCAACAGCTGGGCACCGTCAAGGCCAAGGTCGAGCGTATCGAGACCGTCGCCGGCTTTATCGCCGAGCGTATCGGCGCTGATGTGGCTCAGGCCAAGCGCGCCGGTCTGCTCTCCAAGTGTGACCTGATGACCAACATGGTCGGCGAGTTCACCGACACCCAGGGTGTCATGGGGATGCACTACGCCCGTCACGATGGCGAAGACGAAGCCGTAGCCGTGGCCCTCAACGAGCAGTACATGCCGCGTTTTGCCGGTGATGCCCTGCCGTCCGGTCTGGTTGCCTGCGCCGTCGCGCTGGCCGACAAGTTCGATACCCTGGCCGGTATCTTCGGCATCGGCATGCTGCCCAAGGGTGACAAGGACCCGTTCGCCCTGCGTCGCGCCGCCATCGGTGCCCTGCGCATCATGACCGAGAAGCAGCTGGACTTGGATCTGGTTGAACTGGTTGAAGAAGCGGTACGCGTCTACGGCGACAAGCTGACCAACCAAACCGTCGTTACCGA
Source organism: Aeromonas sp. A35_P (assembly GCF_002259925.1). Taxonomy (NCBI): domain Bacteria; kingdom Pseudomonadati; phylum Pseudomonadota; class Gammaproteobacteria; order Aeromonadales; family Aeromonadaceae; genus Aeromonas; species Aeromonas sp. A35_P. The sequence continues at coordinate 21,192 of NZ_NEVB01000235.1, forward strand.
CGTGGTCGACTTTATGCTGGGCCGCTTCCGCGCCGCCTATCAGGACGAAGGCATCGGTGCCGACGTGGTGCTGGCCGTACTGGCCCGCCGCCCGACCCGCCCGCTCGACTTCGATCGCCGGGTCAAGGCCGTCAGCCACTTCCGCACGCTGGATGCCGCACTAGCCCTGGCTGCCGCCAACAAGCGCGTGAGCAACATTCTGGCCAAGGTCGAAGGCGAATTGCCGACTGCCGTCAAACCGGAACTGCTGGTCGATGCCGCCGAGAAGGCGCTGGCCACCCAGGTTGCCGAACTGCAAGCCGAACTGGCCCCGCTGTTCGCCGCCGGTGACTATCAGGCTGCCCTCACCCGTCTGGCCGCCCTGCGCGAGCCGGTCGACACCTTCTTCAACGAGGTGATGGTGATGGCCGACGACGAAGCCCTCAAGGCCAACCGTCTGGCACTGCTGAACAACCTGCGCAACCTGTTCCTGCAAGTAGCGGATATCTCCCTGCTGCAG
>NZ_NEVB01000236.1:0-21640 GCF_002259925.1 Aeromonas sp. A35_P
ATTTGAGATTATATATTCATCACTTTAAGAACACAGCCTAGGCTGCTCGACTCCGTACCCAGATCGATCTGCTCCCAGGTGTAGGTCAGGGGATCCCCGTCCAGATCGGCGCCGGCACCTTTGAGCACGAACGGCGTGTTGGCCGGAATGATCCGGCTGGCCCCGGCCGCCGCCTGGGGTGTGTTGTTGACAAGATCGATAGGGGTGCCGCAGGTCGATACGGTCGCCATGTGCGCCCGCATCTGCTCGATGGACTTGCTGTGGAAATAGGGATCGCTGTGAGGCTGGATGTTCTCCTCCCCGCAGATGCCGGCATAGGCCATGATGGAGGTGCCACTGCCCGGCTCCCAGGCCTGCTCCGGCGTCCGGTTGCCGCTGCCACAACTGCCAGTGGTGCCGTTGAAGGTGTGGTCGGCACCGAACTGGTGGCCGATCTCGTGGGCAACATAGTCGATGAAGAAGGCATCTCCCACCGGAGTGACCGAGCCCGTCATCCCTGACGATCTGGCGCCATAGGGATAATCAGGCGGCAGAACATCCCGGCACAATACTCCCAATCCGGCCAGACCTCCGCCACCAGTATTGAGGACGTGACCTATATCAAAAGCGCCGAGCTTCCCGGCGTTAAATGCCTGCACTTGCACATCGATGTTTAAATCCGCATCCGCATCTGTATTGGTAAAGGGATCATTGGCCGGGTCGGTAAAGATGATCTCGTCATTGCCGCTGGCCAGCTGGAACTCGGCCCCCACGTCACGCTGGTACACCTCGTTGATCCGGTTGAGCAGGGTAGCAATGGCTGCGGTGGCCTGCCCTTTGGTGCCACCGTGGAACCGGGTGTACTCCCCCGCCGCCGAGATGGCGATGACATAGCGCTTGCGTGCGTTGCCATCCACCTGCACCTTGTGCGCCAGCGCCTGGTCGGCGCCATGACCAATCACCCTGTCGGCCTCTTCCGTCAGCCGGCTGTAGGCGTCCTGCTGGTAATAGACGGCATATCCCTCGGCATCGCTGAGGGGATCGACGAACACCGTCTTGCCCTGATGGGTGAACATGGCGTGAAAACCCAGCGGCCCCAGATCGAAGCGCCCGGTCTCCACCGGCGCAGCCGGGTTGTGCCCCTTGAAAGTGAGAATGTCGGGGAATTTGGCCGCCTGATCGGCCGGCAGCAGATCATAGGCCTGCAGGGTGAAGGTCACCTCTCCCCCGTCGGGCAGCGGCAGGGTCAGCGAACGCGCCCCGGCTTGCAGTCCGGCAAAATAGTCGATGGGCACCTTGGCCACCCGAAACTGGTTGGCCCGCACTTCATAACCGTCGGCGGGGGTGGCACGCGCCGCGACTGTATCCCACTCCTTGGCCGCAAGGCCGCCCGAACTCATCAAGCTGGCAACCACCAGCGCCAAGGGAGAAAATTTCATCAACTGCATCTTTTTAGTCCTTTTAAATGCATTCACCTGAACTTCAACTGGCATCATTCGCCTGCTGGTCCGATTAGTCCAGCAGCATCCACCCTATCTTCCCCGAATGGGGAGTGTTGCACCAACCCTGTCTAGCCCCTATCATTGCGCGGATTTATCAGTTTTTGAGCCGCGTCACCATGACGACGGTTCGTCTTTTTCTGACCAAGGTTAATCTCATGCTCAAATCCCCACTGTTGCCCCGTCTCGGGGACCTGGTCGTTGCCATTGTTGACGATGTGCTGGGCCAGGGTCTCACCCTGGATCGCGCCTATGCCCGTCACTTCTCCGGCATCGAACTCAAACCGCAAGAACAGGCAAGGATTGCCCTGGTCACCGGCGATCTGCTGCGCCGCCTCAGCCTCTACTGCGCCCTGACCGGTATTCAGGTCCGCCAGGCCGAGAAGCACGTCTGGCCGCTGCTGCACAGCTGGCACGCTTTCCACAAGATAGCTCAACCCAACCACCCGACCCTGGATCGCTTCAATGAAGAGGCGTTTCGTCGCCGCCTGACCGAGGCCAAGAAAAACCCGGTGCTGATGGATGGCTGCCCAACCTGGCTGGAAAAGCTGGGCAGTGAGCAGCTGGGCGATGCCTGGCCGGCCGAGCGTGCCGCCCTGACCGCCATGCCCAAGCGCTACCTGCGGGTCAACACCCTCAAGTGCACCCGTGACGAGCTGCAGGCGGCCCTGGCCAAAGAGCAGGTCACCACGGTGCCGGTGGAAGGGGTCGACAGCGCCCTGGAAGTGACCTCGGATGCCGCCCTGTTTCGCACCAACGCCTTTGCCGACGGCTGGTTCGAGCAGCAGGATGCCGGCTCCCAGCACATCGCGGCGGCGCTCGACGTGACTCCCGGCATGCGCGTCATCGACGCCTGCGCCGGTGCCGGCGGCAAGACCCTGCATCTGGCCGCCATGATGAAGGGCAAGGGCCGTCTGCTGGCGATGGACGTGGAAGAGTGGAAGCTGGAGAACCTCAAGCAGCGCGCCCGCCGCGCCGGTGCCCACAACGTGGAGACCCGGGTCATCACCAGCAGCAAGACCGTCAAGCGCCTTAAAGAGAGCGCGGATCGCCTGCTGCTGGACGTGCCCTGCTCCGGCCTGGGCGTACTCAAGCGCAATCCGGATGCCAAGTGGCGCGATACCGCCGAGCGGCTGCCGGTGCTGGTCGCCCTGCAGGAAGAGATCCTGCAGCGCTACAGCCAGATGGTGAAGGTGGGCGGCATGCTGGTCTACGCCACTTGCTCCATCCTGCCCGAGGAGAACCGCCAGCAGGTGGACAAATTCCTCGCCGCCAACGACAACTTCCGCCTGCTCGGTGATCACACAGTGAGCCCGGCGGCCACCGGTTTCGACGGCTTCTACCTGGCGCGCATCGAGCGCATCGCCTGATACCTGCGTGCAGCATAAGAAAAGGGGAGCCAATGGCTCCCCTTTTTGCATGATGCGATGGCGACCTTATTCGGCGGCTACGTCATCCTGCTTGTGTTTGGCGGCAGTTTCCTTGATCAGGGTCTGCAGTTCGCCAGCCTGGAACATCTCGATCATGATGTCACAGCCGCCGACCAGCTCGCCCTCGACCCACAGCTGCGGGAAGGTGGGCCAGTTGGCAAACTTCGGCAACTCGGCACGGATGTCCGGGTTTTGCAGGATGTCGACGTAAGCAAACGGCTCGCCACAGGACATCAGGGCCTGGGAGGCCTGGGCAGAGAAACCGCAGCTGGGTAGCTTGGGGGAGCCCTTCATGTACAGAATGATGGGGTTTTCAGCCAGCTGCTGTTTGATCTTTTCAATAGTTTCCATAGGTGCCTCACTAGAGCGATTTCGGCGGCCATTCTACTGCAATCCGGGCAGACCACAAACTGGCAAACCGCAGCGACAGCAAGAAGTGACGAATCAATACGCCGCAGCTTGATCCGGATCATGGCGAGAATCAAGAGTTGTTAGGCCATCTTTGATGCTGGTACAATCGATGGGCTTTGGGCCAACTGGCCCCATCACTTCAAGAACAATTCTTTTCAAAATAGAAAAGAGTACGCAATGTCTTGCAACCGTCGCCTTCGCACGGCCAGCCAATGGAGAGTAGAAAATGGCATTCGAACTTCCCGCTCTGCCCTATGCAATCAATGCTCTGGAACCGCACATCTCCCAGGAAACTCTGGAATACCACCACGGCAAGCACCACAACACCTACGTGGTCAACCTGAACAATCTGGTGCCGGGTACCGAGTTTGAAGGCAAGTCTCTGGAAGAGATCATCAAGACCTCCACTGGTGGCATCTTCAACAACGCCGCCCAGATCTGGAACCACACCTTCTACTGGCACTGCCTCTCCCCGAACGGCGGTGGCGAGCCCACTGGCGCCCTGGCCGATGCCATCACCAAGGCGTTCGGTTCCTTCGCCGAGTTCAAGGATGCGTTCACCAAGTCTGCCATCGGCAACTTCGGCTCCAGCTGGACCTGGTTGGTAAAAAAGGCTGACGGCTCCCTGGCCATCGTCAACACCTCCAACGCCGGTTGCCCGCTGACCGAAGCCGGTACCACCCCGCTGCTGACCGTCGACCTGTGGGAGCACGCCTACTACATCGATTTCCGCAACCTGCGTCCGAAGTACATGGAAACCTTCTGGGCTCTGGTCAACTGGGAATTCGTGGCCAAGAACCTGGCTGCCTGATAGCACCACGCTCTTGCCAAAACGCCCCGCTCTTGCGGGGCGTTTTTTATGGGCGCGAGGGCAGCCAGCGCAGCAAAAAGGCGCCCGCAGGCGCCTTTGTCATTCGAACCGGGATGCACAGGCATCACTGATCGATCTCGTCCAGATAGTCATCCAGGTTGCTGTCGTCGCTGTTCTCCTGCGCCGGCGCCTTGAGCTCGCTTTGACGGCCGTTCACCTTGCCTTGGTTGTACTGCAGATAGAAGTCCTTGGTCAGGGCGTAAGGATCGAGCGCGTTGTCGATGATCCGCTCCTGATCGATCAGCTTGGAACGGGTGCCCAGACCATTCAGCGCCCAGTGCACCGCTTTCAGCGGGAAAGTGAGCAACGAGTAGGGGAAGTAGAGCACGTCTATGGTATCCCCCACTATCTCGCGGGTAGTGGTGGGGCCATAGACGGGAACCATGACGTAGGCCCCCTCCCCTATGTCCATGCGCCCGAGCACGGTAGAGAGCTCCAGCTTGTTGCGCTCGAGGCCCGCATGCTTGGCCACGTCGAAGATCCCCAGCAGACCCACAGTGGTGTTGAGGGTGAAACGACCCAGGTTGGTCCCCGCCCCCTTCAAGTCGCCGGTCAGCAGATGGTTGACCATGCTGCTCGGTTCGTTGAAGTTCTCCACCAGATTCTCGATGCCATCCTTCATTCCCTGTGGAACGTAACGGGCGTAGCCGTGCACCACGGGGCGGGCCACGTAGGGCTCCAGCACATCGTAGTTGACGGCCCACATGGCCCGGTTGGCCCCCTGAAACGGGTCGCGGCTGTCACTGGCCGTGCTGGTCGCTTCGGGCCGGCTCGGCGTCTCCTTGAGGTCAAGGCTCTCGGGGCCCGGTTGGGGTGGGCCGCCAGCACAGCCACCCAGCAACAAGGCAACCGTCAATGCCCCTACACGCACATGCATATGGAAGTCCTAGCTTTTTTATTGTGATTAATCTGAATTATAGGCAGCCCGGCCCCATCGAGGGGCCGGGCCAAAGGCGTATTAGAGGGCATGATCGATGCGGATGTCAATCGGCGCTGAGGGAATTGAGCCGGTGGCGACCGGGACCGAGGCCCCTTCGAACGCCCCTTCCTTGTTCATGACGTTGCCGCCACGGGAGAGGCGCGCCTTGAACTGCAGCTCGGGATAAGCGGCCAGCTTGTTGCCCTCCATCATGGCATCGCCGTCCCCCAACGACAGCGTCACCGGGAAGTGCGGGCCTGGGATGCGCTTGACCGCGATGGGCATGGGCGGTCCGTTGGGGATCACCGCAAACACGAACAGGTGGGCATCTTCCGGCAGCGCAATGCCATCGGCCAGCGTCACCTTGAGCGGGAACTCACCGGCCTTCACCTCCAGCACCTGGGCGGAGGCGGTGCTCTGCCCGCTCGCCTCTGCCGGCACGGCCGCACTGGCCATGCCGCGCTTCTTCAACTGCTGCTCTGCATACTCGATGGAGCGCTCCACCATGGTGTAGCGGGTCGAGCCCTTCTCCATCAGCGGCAGCATCTCGCGCCAGCGTTGCAGAGCGGTCTTGAAGTCCTCTTTTTGCAGGGCCATGAAGGCGTAGACGGAGCGTGCCTCGATATTGGCCGGATCCTGGGCGATGGCTCCCCGCAGCAGCTGATCGGCCTGCGCGTCATCCCCTGTCATCATCAGCGCCTGGGCATAGGGCACCGCCACCATCCCCTTCTGCGGTGCCAGCCCGTAGGCCCGCTCCAGCGCCTCGCGAGCCATATCGGGATCATTGCCATCCAGCGACAGTCGGCCCAGCAGCAGCCAGCCGCGGTAATCGTTCGGTTCCTCTTTCAGGCGGGTACGCAGGGCCAGGGTGAAGTCCAGCAGATCCTGCTCGGTGACCTCGGCATTGCGCTCCACCAGGATGCGGTTGCTGAGCTCGCCCAACCGGCTGCTGGCGTCCTGCCAGCGGCTGACCTCCTGCCAGGCGCCGAGCTTGTAGTAGAGCCCCAGGCTCACCACCAGCAGCACCAGCACACCCGGGATCCAGATCAGACTCTTGCCGCCGCGAGCAGTCTGCTCCACGTCGGGGATGTCGTCCAGCAGGCTGCGCTGCAGCTCGATCAGGGTGTCCTGCTCTTCCGCCAGCACCCCCTGTTCGCGCTCTTCGCCGATCTCCAGCAGACGCTGACGATAGAGCTGTTTGTTGAGGGCCGAGCGGCTGATGCTCTGGCGGCCCTCTCCCCGCCACAGGGGCAACACCAGTGCCAGGCTCACCAGCACCAGCAGGGCCGCGATCACTATCCAAAATGCGGTCATTGTTTCTCTTCCTCTTTGAGCAGGGCAGCCAGACGACGCTGCTCCTCCGCGCTCAGGGCGCTATCCGCCGGCGTAGCTGCCGCGGGACGACGGCGACTGCGCACCACCAGGACTATGCCCACCACGATCACCAGCAGAGGCCCCAGCCAGAGGATCAGGGTGGAGGCCATCAGCGGCGGGTTGTACAGGATGAAGTTGCCGTAGCGGGCCACCATGTAGTCCACCACCTCCTGCTTCTCCTTGCCCTCGCGCACCATCTGGTAGGTCTTGTCACGCAAGTCCTTGGCCAGGCCCGCATTGGAGTCGGCGATGTCCTGGTTCTGGCACTTGGGGCAGCGCAGCTCCTTGGTCAGTTCACGAAAGGTCTGCTCCTGGGCATCGTTGTCGAAGGTGTAGACATCGATGGCGGCCAGCGCCTGACCCGCCCCGCCCAGTCCCGCCAGCAGCAGCAGGGATGCAATCAAGATTCTCATCGGGTTCTCCCTCACTTCATGGCGTCATAGATGGGTTTGAGGGTCGATGCCCACACCTCGGGGTTGACGTCACCCACGTGGCGATAGCGGATGATCCCCTGACTGTCGATGAAGAAGGTCTCCGGCGCGCCGTAAACCCCCAGATCCAGCCCCAGCATGCCGTCGGGATCATACAGATTGATCTGATAGGGATTGCCGAGCTCCGCCAGCCAGTTGATGGCCTTGGCCCGCTCATCCTTGTAGTTCATGCCGACGATGTAGATCCCCTGCCCCGCCAGTTGCTTGAGGTAGGTGTGCTCCCCGTAGCAGGTCGGGCACCAGGTGGCCCAGACGTTGAGCAGCATGGGGCGTCCCTTGAGGATGCTCCTGTCATGCTGCTTATTGAGGTCATAGATATCCTGCAGGGTGAACACGGGCACTTCCTTGCCCACCATCACGGATTCGAGCTTGGTAGGATCGGAGTAGAGCCCCTTGAACAGAAACACGGCCCCCAGCAGAAAGACGATGAAGGGGATCAGAAACAACCAGGTCTTCTTGCTCATGCCTTGGCCTCCTCTTCACGACGACCGAAACGGTAGCGCTTGTCCAGCATCGCCAGCACGCCGCCGATGGCCATGAAGACGCCACCGAACCAGATCCAGCGCACGAAGGGTTTGTAGTAGATCCGCACCGCCCAGGCGCCGTTGTCGAGCTGCTCGCCAAGGGCCGCATAGAGGTCACGGGTAAAGCCGGCATCGATGGCCGCCTCGGTCATCGGCATCCGGGTCACCTTGTACATGCGCTTCTCCGGCTTGAGCAGGGCCACCTGCTTGCCATCCTTGTGCACTTCCAGCACGCCCTTGAAACCGTCGTAGTTGGGGCCGTTCTTCTCCTTGATACCGGTGAAGACGAACTCATAATCGGCAAAATGGACCCGATCGCCGGCCTGCATGCGCAAATCCTTCTCGATGCTGTAGTTCTGGGTGCAGGCGATGCCGATGATGCTCACCGCGAGGCCCACGTGGCCCAGGATCATGGCCCAGTGGCTGTTGCCAAGGCGCCGCACACCGACGGCAAAGCTGTGCTTGTGGGTGGCGCGCGCCCAGGTTTCCTGCACGCTGGTGACGATGATCCAGGCGCCCAGCCCGATACCGAGCGCAGCCCAGGGCTTGAACTCCTCGGCCAGCAGCAACGGCAGCAGGATGGCGGCGGCCAGGCTCAGCAGGAGCGCCAGCATCACCTTGCCCTTGAGCTCACCCAGCTCCTGGCGGCGCCAGCGAAACAGCGGGCCTACCCCCAGCAACAGGGCGAACGGAATGATCAGCCAGCTGTAGATGTGGTTGAAGAAAGGCGTGCCGATGGAGATGCTGCCAAGCCCCAGCTCCTTGTGCACCAGCGGCAGCAGGGTGCCGAGCAGCACGGTCAACAGACCCGCCACCAGCATGATGTTGTTGCCAAGCAGCAGGGTCTCGCGGCTCCACAACTCGTGCTTGCCATGGCTTCTCACCTGGGAGCCCTTGAAGGCAAACAGCAGCAAGGATGAACCGATTACCGCCAGCAGGAAGCCCAGAATGAACAGGCCGCGGGTCGGGTCGGAGGCAAATGCATGCACCGAGACCAGCACGCCGGAGCGTACCAGGAAGGTACCCAGCAGGCTCAGGGAGAAGGCGGAGAGCGCCAGCAGCACGGTCCAGGCCTTGAAGGTGGCGCGCTTTTCACTGACCGCCAGCGAGTGCAGCAGGGCGGTGCCGGCCAGCCAGGGCATGAAGGAGGCGTTTTCCACCGGATCCCAGAACCACCAGCCACCCCAGCCGAGCTCGTAATAGGCCCACCAGGAGCCGAGCACGATACCCAGGGTGAGGAAGACCCAGGCAGCCATGGTCCAGGGACGGGACCAGCGCGCCCAGGTGGCATCGAGCCGGCCGGTCATCAAGGACGCGATGGCGAAGGCAAAGGCCACCGAGAAGCCCACATAGCCCATGTAGAGCATGGGTGGGTGGAAGATGAGACCCGGGTCCTGCAGCAGCGGGTTGAGATCGCGCCCATCCACCGGGAAGTAGGGCAAGGTGCGGGTGAAGGGGTCGGAGGTAAACAGCACGAAGGCGGTGAAACCGACCGAGATGAGGCCGAGCACGCCGAGCACCCGCGCCACCGCGTCGAGCGGCAGGCGGCGGCTGAACATGGCGACCGCCGCCGTCCAGCCCCCCAGCGTCAACACCCACAGCAACAGGGAGCCCTCATGGGCCCCCCACACCGCGGAGATGCGATATTGCAGCGGCAGCAAGCTGTTGGAGTTGGTGGCCACGTACTGCACGGTGAAGTCGTTGTCGATGAAGGCCCAGGTCAGGCAGAGGAACGACAGCAGCAACAGCAGAAACTGGGCATAGGCCAGCGGGCGGGCCGCCGACATCATGCCAAGGCGCCCCCATTTGGCCCCGAGCAGCGGATAGCTGCCCAGCAGCAGCGCGGTGGCAAATGCCAGGATCAGCGAGAACTGTCCTAATTCCGGGATCATTGCTTGCTCCCCTTCAACTGCGCGTCGGTATATTCCGGCTTGAAGTGCATGCCGTTGGTGGCATCGGCCACTTCCGGCGGCATGTAGTTCTCATCGTGCTTGGCCAGCACCTCGAAGGCGGCGACCGTGGTGGCATCCTTGAGGGTGCCCTGGGCGACGATGCCCTGCCCCTCGCGGAACAGATCCGGCAGGATGCCGTCAAACTCGACGGTCACCAGATGCCCACCATTGTCCACCAGCTTGAAGGCCACCTTGAGACTCTGGGGATCCCGCTGCACCGAGCCCGGCACCACCAGACCTCCGATGCGCAGGCGCTGCCCTTCTTCCGGCTTGATCTTGTCCGGCCCCTTGCCCTCCACCAGCTCGCTCGGGGTATAGAAGAGATCGATGTTCTGGCTGAGGGCATAGAGCACTAGGCCGATCACGGCGGCAAGGCCGGCACTGATCGCCAGGATGATGGTGAGGCGTTTTTTGCGTCTCGGGTTCATAGGGTGTTCTCCATCTGCTGGGCCGCCTTGCGACGAGCCTCGCGCGCCTGCTTGCTGCGCAATTCGCCGAGCAGGCTGCGGGTTTTCATACGGGTGGAAATGACGATGCCGACCAGGCAGAGCAGGGTCAGACCGAAGGAGAGCCAGACGTAGAAGGCGTAACCGCCCATCGCCAGAAAGTCACTGAATGAGGCAAAGTGCATGCTTACTTCTCCTGCTCGGCTATCTCTTTGACCCAGGGGCGGTGCCACTCCCGCATCAAGAGCTCGTTTCGAAAACGCATCAGGGAGAGGGCCCCGAGGAAGGCGGCAAAGGCCAGGATCATGATGAGCAGCGGCCACAGCATCTCGGGGGAGATGGAGGGCTTGTCAAACTTGGTGATGGTGGCGCCCTGATGCAGGGTGTTCCACCACTCCACCGAGTAGTGAATGATGGGCAGGTTGATCACCCCCACCAGCGCCAGGATGCCGGCGGCGCGCCCGGCCAGCACCTTGTCGCTGAAGGCGTTGTAGAGGGCGATGACACCGAGGTAGAGGAACAGCAGGATGAGCTCGGAGGTGAGCCGAGCATCCCACACCCACCAGGTGCCCCACATGGGTTTACCCCAGGCGGCGCCGGTAAACAGCGCGATGAAGGTAAACACGGCGCCGACCGGCGCGATGGCGGCCACCGTCATGTCGGCCATCCTCAGCTGCCACACCAGACCGATGAAGGCCGCGACCGCCATGGTGGAGTAGGCCCCCATGGAGAGAATGGCGGCGGGAACATGGATGTAGATGATCCGGAAGGAGTCACCCTGCTGGTAATCGGCTGGGGCGAACGCCAGCCCCCAGAGGGTGCCGATGATGAATGCCAGCAGGCTGGTCACGGCAAACCAGGGCAGCAAGGTCCCTGCCAGCTGGTAAGCGCGCTCGGGTTTAGCGTAAGGGTGCAACCATTTCCACATAGCTCACAAAACCTTTCTGTTATTAATATCGTGGCGAGGCCTACCATACTAACTGCCGGAAAACATCACATCCCCCGAAAGCAATAAGCAGCCATCCTCTTGATCTATCTCAATTATATTTTTTATAACGGCCCTTCCATGGCCACTTTTGCAGACGCTTTCATCAATTCACGCTGACCCGCAGCGCCGCCGAGACCGCCAACGGGGTCAGGGTGAGCGCACCGGCCAGCATGGCCCCCAGAATCGCCAGCTGCCCCGAATAGGGCAGCCCCATCCCCGCCGCATCGATGGCGGAGGTGGCAAAAATCAGTACCGGAATATAGAGCGGCAGGATCAGCAGGCTGAGCAGCACTCCCCCTTTGCGCAGACCCACGGTGAGGGCAACGCCGATCGCTCCGAGCAGGCTCAGCACAGGTGTGCCCAGCGCCAGGGTCGCCACCACCGCCAGATAGGTATGCATGTCCAGCGACAGCAGGATGGCGAGCAGCGGAGAGATGAGCAACAGCGGCAGGCCGGTCAGCAACCAGTGAGCGATCACTTTGGCCAGCGCCAGCAAGCCAAGCGGATGGGGCATCAACATCATCTGCTCCAGCGCGCCATCGCCGAAGTCGTCGCGAAACAGCCGCTCCAGGGAGAGCATGGCCGCCAGCAGGGCCGCCACCCAGATGATGCCGGGGGCAATGCGGGCCAGCAGCTTGGGCTCGGGGCCGATCCCCAGCGGAAACAGGGTGATGACGATGAGAAAGAACCAGAGCGGGTTGAGGATGTCGGAGCGCTGGCGCAGGGCCATCAGCAGCTCACGGTGGATCAGGTACATTACGGCGCGCAACATCAGCACTACTCCTGCAGCAAGGGCGTGAGAGAGAGGGTCTTCAGCCGTCCCTGCATCAGGGTCATGTCCTGATGGGTGGTGAGGATCACCATGCCCCCCCGCTCGGCATGGGTCAGGAACAGCCGCTCCAGCACCTTCACACCTTGCTTGTCGATGGCGGTGAACGGCTCGTCCAGGATCCAGAGTGCCGGCTGGTCACTCAGCCACAGACGGGCCAGCGCGACACGGCGTTGCTGACCGGCGGAGAGCTGACCGGTGGGGTTGTCTTCAAACCCGGCCAGACCGACCTGGGCCAGTACCCGCCACAGGTCCACGCTGGTATCGGCCGCATGGTGCAGTTTCTGGTAGAAGGCGAGGTTTTCGAGCGGTGTCAGGGCAGCCTTGACGCCTGGCTGATGACCGAGATAGAGCAGATTGGCGTGATATTCGTCGCGGCAATGGCGAATATTCTCACCATTCCAGCACACTTCACCGGCAAAAGGCTGAGACAGGCCAGTCAGCAAGCGCAGCAGGCTGGTCTTGCCCACGCCGTTGGGACCTTCAATTTGCACCAGATCACCGGGAGCCACCGCAAAGGAGAGATGTTCAAACAGAGTGCGATCTTCACGCACGCAGCTCAGGTTGTTAATTTGAAGCAGCATGAGGATGTAATCAGTGAAAAGAAGCGGCCTGCATATTAACACAGTATCGGGAAGCGTCTTTTCAAAGATGCCAATTATCAGCAGGATTTGTGGGGGAGATCCCGCCTTGGGGAGCCACAATGCGGGGTGGGAAAATCAGGAAGGCTGCTGCCTTCCCGAACATTTATGAGCGGCCTTTTCGCAATGAAATCAACAATTCAGCCTCGGCCTTTGGCAATTCACACTCGTTCATGACCTCGTCGAGGTCGGCACCGAGCTCCACCATTTTGGCGGCCCGGCTGTACAGGCGGCGTTCCGGATCCTGCAGGGTCAGCTCCTGCTGGCGGTCATTGACCTGCTGCATGGCCCCTTCGACGGATTGCAGACGCTGGCCCATGCCGATGGCTCCGGTATGCAGCTCCATCATCTGCTTGCGCAGACTCTCGAGCTGACCCTGCAGCAGCTCCACCCTGGCCTCGGACTCTCGCTGACCACGTCGGCTGCCTAACACCCCGTACAGGGCCAGAGCCAACGCCAGCAAGGACACCCCCAAGGCGGCAATTTCAATCATCAACACATCATCTTCCTATCAGAGGGAACCGATATCTTCCCACTCTTCATCGGAGAGCAGCTTGTTCAGATCGACCAGGATCAGCAGCTGGCCATCGCGGTTGCTGACCCCCTGAATGAACTTGGCGCTCTCTTCGGTACCCACGGCCGGGGCGGCATCGATCTCGGACGAACGCAGATAGACCACTTCGGCCACGCTGTCGACCATGATGCCGATCACCTGCTTCTCCGCCTCGATGATGACGATGCGCGAGTTCTCGCTCACGTCGCCGGAAGGCAGACCGAAGCGGGAACGGGTATCAATGACGGTCACCACGTTGCCGCGCAGGTTGATGATGCCCAGCACATATTCAGGGGCACCCGGCACAGGGGCGATTTCGGTGTAGCGCAGCACCTCCTGCACCTGCATCACGTTGATGCCGTAGGTTTCATTTTCCAGCTGGAAGGTGACCCATTGCAGCACTTCGTCTTCGGCCAGATTCTGTGCAATATTGCGCTTTTCTGTCATGTTTTTATTCCTTTTATGAAAACGTCTACTGGTAAAACTAGCAATAAAACAGCCCGAGTGCAGAAGTTATCAGCGACCTTCTATATTGACCCCGCGCTCCAGCAACAGGAGCAATTCCTTCACGTGCAGCAGGGCACACATCTTCTCCTTGACCATGCCCGCCAACCAGGGGCGTTTGCCCTCCTGATGGCGCCATTTGACCTGATCACGGTGCAATAACTCGGTTCCCTTCAGATGATGGCAGGCCAGTCCCCAGGGGGATTCACCCAACATGATCAGATACTTGTAGTCATCGATTTCCAGATGCTGGCCCGGCATGACCCACTGCGCCGTGTCCACCACGTTCATCTTCTGCTCGCGGGACGTCATGATCCCCTTGTACCAGCCGGGCTGGCCAAAAAGGGATGACACCTCCCCCAGCTGATGAATACCGCCAAGCTCGGTCAACGGCACGGCAAAGGTGACGCCGGCCACTTCAAAGAACAGGGCCTGAAACTCCTTGCCGGTATCGATGTTTTCCCAGCTGGAGGGGGCAACCTCCTCCTGTGGCGCCAGGGCCACCTCGGTCTCCGTCACCACCAGAGTCGCGGGATCCGCCGCCACCGGCTCGGGCATCTCCTCGGGCCAGACCGGCTCAACCGGCAGCAAGGCATCTTCGGCCTCGATCTGCAGCGGTTCAGTGACTACCTCTTCATGGCTCAGGGCGTCGATTTCATATTGTACCTGACCCACCTGGGCCAGCAGTTCACTCAACTGTTCCAGCCGCTGATCCGCCTCCAGATAGGGCTGGGCCACTTTCTCGGCAACCGGCTGGGGCTTGCGCTGCAACTGGATGACGGGCGCCGAGTCAGGCTCGTCGGCATCAAGCAGCAGGGCATCCTCCAGCAGCAGGGAGTGGAAGTAGTCATCCATGGCCCGGACTTGGGTGGTATCTCTCATGATGTCACCTCATGAGCACGTTGACGCTCTTGCGCATCAAGATAGTTGAGCAGCGTCTCATAGGCGTAGGTGCCGCGGCTGCTCGGCGAATAGATGGAGGGGGGAATGTGAAGCAAACTGGCATCCCGAAACTTGGTATCTATGGGTATGACGGCATTCCAGACCGCACTGCCGTGCTGCTCCTTGATGGACTGCAGGGTCATCAGCGAGGCGCGGGTTCGCTTGTCAAACATGGTGGGAATGACGGTATAGCGGAACTTCTCCCGCTTGGAGCGCTGCATGATTTCAAACGTCTTCATCATCCGCTCCAGCCCCTTGAGCGCCAGGAACTCGGTCTGCACCGGCACCAGGATACGGTCACAGGCCGCCAGCGCATTCACCATCATGACCCCCAGTACGGGCGGGCAGTCGATCAGCACATAGTCGTATTGATCCTGGATGCGCAGCAGTGCCCGCTTCAGCACCAGCCCCATCCCTTCCCGATTGCCCATCACCCGATCCAGCGTGGCCAGGGTAATGGAAGCGGGCAGCAGGTGAATGTTCTCAAACTTGGTACGCAGCGTCAGTTTATTGACGAGCTCCGCCGTGGGCTTGACCGCCTGGAACAGCTCATAGAGGGTGCCATCCAGCCGATCCGAGTCAAAGTCGAGATAAGAGGTCAGGGAGGCATGAGGGTCAGTGTCGATCAACAGCACCCGCTGACCACGCTGAGCCAGAATACCGGCCAACGAGACCACCGTGGTGGTTTTACCGACCCCACCTTTTTGGTTGGCAACCGTCCAAACAATCACTGTATCAATCCTGCCTCGTTGTTATGCGTATGCCACCACCTGGCAGCGAGATCACCTTGACCTCTCCTGCCTCGACTGCCTGCTGAACTGCCGGGACCGGCTCCTCCGTCACTGGCTTAACGGGAGGAATCGGGGTCGGAGGTGGTACCCAGGCGAACTTGGAGATAGCGACCACCACCTTGCGATTCTGTAAACGCCCCTGCTCGGTACTGTTGTCCGAGAAGGGAGAGAACTCCCCATACGCCTCGTAGGCAAGTCGCTGCGGGGCTATCCCCTTGGCGATGAGCGAGGTGAGCACGGCCTCCGCCCTTGCTGCCGACAACGTCCAGTTGGAGCGAAAAATTTCATTATTTATCTGCTGGTTATCCGTGTAGCCCCGCACTCTCACATAGTTATCGACCGGTTTCAGGATACTTGAAAGAGTATTGAGCACCGGATCTGCATTGGAGCTCATAAACGCGCTGCCACTGCCAAACAGCAGGCCGGAACTCAGCTCCACCGTCAGCCAGTTGTCATCCTGTGTCAACTTGACTACCCCGGCATCCACCAGAGACCCCATGTTCTCCCGCAGTTGCGAATCTATCTTCGCAAGAGTCATACCATCTTGCAGAATGGGAACACCAGAAATAGGAGCCTGCGAGGGTGAACGGGCCTTGGCACTCTCCAGCACAGAGGCGGCGGCGGACACTTCATTGTTCAGCAACGACTTCCCCTGCCCCTCCAACAAACCATCGCTGCGGGGTTGCATCACATTGAATGCCTGGGTCATACCGTCGATGACGGCGCGATACTTGTCCTTGTTGACCAGTGCCACCGAGTAGAGCACCACGAACAAGGCGAAGATCAGCGTCATGTAGTCGGCGTAGGAAACCAGCCAGCGGTCGAGGTGCTCCCGACCTTGCAGATGCAAACGATAGCGCTTGCGCATGGCTACTCTCCCTTCAGATAAGCCTTCAACCGCCGTTCAACCTGGGGGCCATTCTCGCCATGGGCGATGGCCATCAGACCTTCCAGCGTCATCTCCTGAAACAGGGCGTAATGATAGTGAAAAGCACGCAGGCGATTGGCGATCGGCAGGTAGAGCAGGTTGGCAAAGCCGACACCATAAATAGTGGCAACGAAGGCAACGGCAATGCCGGCACCGAGAGCGGCGGGCTCCTCCAGATGGAACATTGCCTGGATCAGCCCGATGACGGCACCTATGATGCCGATGGTCGGGCTGTATCCCCCCATGGCCTCGAAGACCCTGGCAGAGTGCTCGTTACGCTCCTGCTCGATATCGATATCCGCTTCCAGCAACATGCGAATGTCGTCTACCGAAACCCCGTCCACTATCATGGTGAGGCCGTGACGGGTAAATTCGTCACTCTCCTGTTCGGCCTGATTCTCCAGCGCCAACAACCCTTGCTGGCGTGCAAAGATAGCCCAGGATTGCAATCTCTCGGCCTGAGCGACCAGATCCCAGCCCGGTGGCAGCACCATCCAGCAGGTCTGTCTGAGCGCCTCCAGCAGGAACTTGCGCGGCGTCTGCAAAATGACCGCCCCCCAGGTTCCCCCCACCACGATGACAAACGCGGGTCCATCGAGCAGGGTCAGCAGATTGCCGCCATGCCACAATTGGGCAATGGCAATGGCTCCCAGTGCCAGGATCAGGCCAAACATGCCCATCGTTAGCGGCCCAGCTCAACCAGGATACGTTGTGCGACCCGATCCAGCGGCAGCGATTCAGTGGCAATACCGGCTTTGGCAACCGCCTGCGGCATGCCATAAACCACGCAGGACGCTTCATCCTGCGCCCAGATGGTGGAGCCTTGCTCCTTGAGCAGGCGCGCACCATCCCGACCGTCCGCCCCCATCCCGGTCAACACGATGGCAAGCACCTTGTCGGCATAGGTCTTGGCGGCAGAGGCGAAGGTAATGTCGACACACGGCTTGTAATTGACCTTGTCATTACCCTCGACGATGCGGATGCGGGCTCCGGCACCACGGCCTTCCAGCAGCATCTGTTTGCCACCGGGGGCCAGATAGGCGTGACCGGGCTTGAGCACATCCCCATCTTCCGCCTCCTTGACGCCTATCTGGCACAGGCCATTCAGACGGGCGGCAAAGGCCGCGGTGAAGGTCGCCGGCATGTGCTGGATAAGCAGGATAGGATGCGGGAAATCGCCGGGCAGCTTGGTCAGCACATTCTGCAGGGCGACCGGGCCGCCGGTAGAAGTACCAATGGCCACCAGCTGATAACTTTTGCCGCTGCGCTTGAATGCGGCCACCGGAGCAACACGCTGCGGCTCTGCCTGACGTTCTGCCGGACGTGGCGCATTCAGAGGCGTCCTGACAACGGGCTCGGGCGCCTTCGGGCGTGCCGGCGCAGACATCAGGAAGCGCTTGCGTGAAATCTCCTTGACCCGCTGCTGCAGCAGACGGACGGCTTCATCCTTGTCACGGGCAATGTCTTCGAATTTCTTGGGAAGGAAGTCAAGTGCCCCTGCATCGAGCGCATCCAGCGTGGCTTTGGCCCCTTCGTGGGTCAAAGAAGAGAACATCAGGATCGGCGTGGGGCACTTGGCCATGATCTCGCGCACGGCACTGATACCATCCATGACCGGCATCTCGATGTCCATGGTGATCACGTCAGGACGCAACTGCTGCGCCTTTTCTACCGCTTCCCGACCATTTTGGGCCGTGTCGATCACCGTCAGCATGGGATCCTGAGTGATGATCTCGCTGACCCGACGACGGAAGAAGCTTGAATCGTCGACAACTAATACCTTGATTGCCATTGTTATTCTTCTAACTCCTTGAGCCTGGGGTATCAATGTCTACGGGCGTACGCCTTGAGCAGACTCGGCACATCCAGAATGAGCGCAATACCGCCATCGCTGGTGATGGTTGCCCCGGCCATGCCGGGAGTCCCCTGCAGCAGGCTGTCCAGCGGCTTGATCACCACCTCTTCCTGACCGATCAGATTGTCCACGACAAAACCGATCTGCTGGGTACCAATCTGGACAATCACCACGTGGCCCGTGTCCTGACGCGATTTTCGGTTTTTGCCTCTGACCAGCCAGTTGTGCAGATAGAACAACGGGATGGCCTTCTCGCGCACTATGATGGTGAGCTGTCCATCCACCATGTTGGCCTTTTTCAGATCCAGATGGAAAATCTCGTTCACGCAACCCAGCGGCAGCGCGAACGTCTGCTCGCCCACTTCCACCATCAGGGTCGGCAGAATTGCCAGGGTCAGCGGCACCTTGATCTCGAGACGGGTGCCTTTGCCCCAGGTCGAATCGATATGCACCGAACCATTCAGGCTGACGATGCTGGTCTTCACCACGTCCATCCCGACGCCACGGCCGGAGATATCGGAGATCTCTGACTTGGTCGAGAAGCCGGGCGCAAAGATCAGGTTGTAGGCATCGTTGTCGCTCATGCGGGCCGCAGTATCGGCATCCAGCACACCGCGGCTGATGGCGATGGACTTGAGCTTCTCGGGATCCATCCCCGCGCCATCGTCCTCAATACAGAGCAGGATATGATCGCCCTGCTGGGACGCGCTCAGGGTAATGGTACCTTGCCGTGGCTTGCCCGCCTTCTCGCGGACATCCGGCATCTCGACGCCGTGATCGCAAGAGTTGCGCACCAGGTGAACCAACGGGTCGGCAAGGGCCTCCACCAAGTTCTTGTCGAGATCGGTCTCTTCACCGACCATTACCAGCTCGATCTCTTTCTTGAGGGTACGGGCCAGATCCCGCACCCCCCGTGGGAAGCGACCAAATACTTTCTTGATAGGCTGCATGCGGGTCTTCATCACCGCACCTTGCAGATCCGCCGTCACCACATCCAGGTTGGCAACGGCTTTTGACATGTCTTCATCGTTGCTGGCGATGCCAAGGCTCACCAGACGGTTTCGTACCAGCACCAGCTCACCCACCATGTTCATGATGACGTCCAGCGTCTTGGTATCCACCCGTACCGTAGTGTCGCTTTGCACCGCACTGTCGGCGGGCGCTGGCGCAGCCTGCTTGGATGGCGCCGCTGCAGGAGCCGGTTTTGCCGCTGCCGGCGCGGCGGCTGGCTTGGCCGCGGCTGGTGCGGGGGCAGGTTTAGCCGTCGGAGCAGGAGCAGGGGTAACTGGCGCGGCTGAAGTCGGGGTTGGTGCCGCCGCAGGAGCAGACATGCTGCTCTGCGGACTCTGACCGCGACCGTGCAGTTCATCCAGCAGGCGTTCGAACTCATCGTCATCGATCAGCTCGTCCACCTCTTTTTGTACCGACTTCAGCGGATTGACTTCAGGAGCGCCACCGTGCTGACCCTGACCATGGAGCTGGTCAAGCAAGGCTTCAAACTCGTCATCCGTGATGTCGCCGGAACTCGGCGCAGCAGGGCTGGCTGCAGCAGTAGGTGCCCCCCCGACGCCATGCAACTCGTCAAGCAGACGCTCAAACTCATCGGCCGAGATCTCGTCGATGGAACCGCCGCCGCTGACCACGGAGGCCTCCTGCGCGGGTTCAGGCACGGCCGCAGGCTCGGGCTCGGCAATTGCAGCTACCTCTTCAGCCACGGGAGCATCTGTCTCCACCGGAGCACTGCTGCCTGCAGAAGCAGTCAACAACTGCTCTTCCCCTTCGGGTTTGCAGAGCTCGTGCAGATCATGAAGGATTTCGGCGGACGCAGGGCTAGGCGGTTCGCGATTCTGCACCTGGGCGAACATCACATTGATGGCATCCAGGGCCTGCAGGATCACATCCATCAACTCGGCGGTCACGGTCCGCTTGCCATTGCGCAAGATGTCGAACACGTTCTCGGCACCATGGCAGACGTCCACCAGTTCGGTCAGCGAGAGAAAACCGGCGCCGCCCTTGACGGTATGGAAGCCGCGAAATATGGCATTCAACAGATTCTTGTCATCGGGTCGCTTTTCCAAGTCGACCAGTTGTTCAGACAACTGTTCCAATATTTCGGATGCTTCGACCAAAAAGTCTTGCTGTATGTCTTCATCAACTTCGAAGGCCATGCGTCACTCCATTAAAATCCCAGGCTAGACAGCAGATCGTCCACATCATCCTGACCATTGACCACATCGGAACGAGTCTCAGGGTTCATTATGGGGCCTTCGGCTTCAATCCCGCTTACAGGAAGGCTGCGAGAAGAATGCTCGGCAGATGCCTCACCAAACATAGTCAGCATTTCTATTAATTTAGTTTCAACTTCCTGGACCAACTTGATGACCTTGCGGATCATTTGGCCGGTCAAATCCTGAAAATCTTGCGCCATCAGGATTTCTGTCAGCAGTTGCCGTAATTTATCGGCATCAGATTCAGAAGCCTTAATAAAATCATCCAGTTGGTGACACAAAGACTTGAATTGCCCAACACTCATGTCTCTGCTCATCAGGGCATTCCAGTTGGGCAGAACGAGTTGAATGTTGTCATTTAACCGATCGGCAATGGGCAGACTGGCTTCCACCGCATCCATGGTGCGATTGGCAGCCTTGTCCGTCATGTCGATGACATAGCTGAGGCGCTCCCGCGCATCGGGAATTTCATGGGTGGCCAGATCGGGGATCCTGGGATCAAGCCGAAAATCTTGTAGGGAATCATGAAGTTGTCGGGTCAATTGACCCACTTTTTCAAACAGGGCGGCCGCATTGGGTGCACACGCATCGGCGATGAGAGTGTCGGCCTGTTCGAATTCACCTTGCTCAAGATGGGCAACAAGCATCCTTGCCTGATCGAGCGAAATCATTGCACTCGTTTTGGCCTTCATCCCTGCTGCTCCTTAGCCGATTCGTTCAAAGATTTTGTCGAGTTTCTCTTTGAGCGTTGCAGCAGTGAAAGGCTTGACGATATAACCATTGACGCCAGCCTGGGCGGCTTCAATGATCTGCTCGCGCTTGGCTTCGGCAGTCACCATCAGTACCGGCAGGTGTTTGAGCTTGTCATCGACGCGAATAGCCTTGAGCAAGTCGATGCCTTGCATGCCAGGCATGTTCCAGTCGGTCACGACAAATTGAAAATCGCCATTTTTCAACATTGGCAAGGCCGTGTTGCCATCGTCTGCTTCGTGGGTGTTGTTGAATCCCAGGTCACGCAGCAAGTTCTTGATAATCCGGCGCATCGTTGAAAAATCGTCAACAATGAGGATTTTCATGTTCTTGTCCAAAATTCCCTCCTAAATAGCCGCCAGAGCGGCTCACTTACATGATGCAGATCGCAGGTTTTGTTTTGCGGATTATGCCTTAGAGTTTCCTGATTACCCATGATTAGCAGTCACCCCGAACTATACTGATCTTATGCACAGTTATCGAGGAGCGAGATCATGGCCAAAAGCAAAGTCCAATTCCAGAAAGGCTACAGCCTGTTTGAGCTTCTCAAGGACTATGGCACTGAAGCTCAGTGCGAAAACGCGTTGTTCACTTGGCGTTTTCCTCACGGCTTTGTCTGCCCTGAATGTGCCAACAAGACCTGTTGTCACCTGAAAAGTCGGCCACGCGTGCTGCAATGCAATCACTGCCATCACCAGATGTCATTGACTGGGAACACTATTTTCGCAAACACCA
>NZ_NEVB01000237.1:0-21519 GCF_002259925.1 Aeromonas sp. A35_P
CCACAAGGGTTATTAGTATTAAGGGCTAAGTGGGGGTAGAATACGCCCCTTTCAACCCTGACTTATGAAGAAATTGCCATGATTCTCAACAATAAACAGAAACAGTACCTCAAGGGCCTTGCCCACAGTCTGAAGCCGGTCGTCCTGCTGGGACAACACGGTCTGACCGAAGGTGTGCTGGCCGAGATCGATCTGGCGCTCAACCACCACGAGCTGATCAAGGTTAAGGTTGCGTCTGAAGATCGTGAGATGAAACAACTGGTTATGGATGCCATCGTCCGTGAAACCGGCGCGGTGAAAGTACAGAGCATCGGCCACGTGCTGACCATCTACCGTCAGGCCAACGAGCCGAAAATCCAACTGCCCCGCAAGTAACAGGAAAGAGCATCGCTCTTTCCTCTCATTTTCTCTCTTCCCAAGTCGCTTGCCAAAGTAGTCGCCAAGCCCTTAACCTGCGATGAATACTCGTGGAAACCCGCTATGGATCACCATCAGATTCTCACCGAAGATGAACTGGCCATGCTACGGGACTTGGGAAACGATCAGGAGACGGCCGCCGGACAACCCCTGAGCGGTTATCTCGCCACTCCCCTGCTTGGCCTGTTGCAACGCGCCGACCAGCTGGTGCTGGAAGCCCGCTTCGCCGGACACCAGCTCCGTTTCCCACTGCGTTTCACTCAGGGCGATGACGGCTTCGTCGAACCACGCATCGCTGCCCCCGTCATCAAGGAGCTGGGTTACCCCCATCCGCGCACCTGGCGGCTGGATGAACAGGCCCGCTTCCAGATGGGAGAAGAGGACTACCTGGTGCACAGCCTGTCGCTGGACGGGCTGGTGGTGGAAGGCTTGCCGACCGAGCTGGCCATGGATACCACGCTGGCAGGCACCCTGCTGATCGAAGGTCTCCCTCCCCTGCTCCTCAGTGCGGAGCCGGTCAGGCGGATCCACCGTCGCAACGGCATACAGGGCTGGGCACTGCACTTCCAGATGGCCAGAGAAGATCTTGAACAGCTGCGCGGCTGGATGTTTCAGCGCCATCAGGACGCCTTCACCCAGGCTTATCAACCCCGCTGAATACAAACAGGGGAGCCGGGCTCCCCTGTTGCTGCCTGAACGCTACCTCAGAGGTAGGCGACTTCCAGGATCTCGTACTCCACGTCGCCGGACGGTGTCTTGACGATGGCGACATCGTCCACTTCCTTGCCGATCAGGGCGCGGGCAATGGGCGAATTCACGGAGATCATGTTCTGCTTGATGTCCGCCTCGTCGTCACCCACGATGCGGTAGACCACCTCTTCTTCCGTCTCGCTCTTGAGCAGCGTCACGGTCGCCCCGAAGATGATGCGACCATTGTTGGTCATCTTGGTGACGTCGATCACCTGGGCGTTGGAGAGCTTGCTCTCGATTTCCTGGATACGGCCTTCACAGAAGCCTTGCTGCTCGCGGGCAGCATGATATTCGG
This sequence comes from Aeromonas sp. A35_P, assembly GCF_002259925.1. Lineage (NCBI taxonomy): Bacteria > Pseudomonadati > Pseudomonadota > Gammaproteobacteria > Aeromonadales > Aeromonadaceae > Aeromonas > Aeromonas sp. A35_P. The sequence continues at coordinate 1,463 of NZ_NEVB01000237.1, forward strand.
CGTTTTCTTTCAGATCACCATGTTCACGGGCATCTGCAATCGCTTCGATAATCTGCGGACGAAGCTCGGTCTTGAGATATTCGAGCTCTTCACGCAGCTTTTCAGCGCCGCGAACAGTCATCGGAGTATGATTCATAGTCGAAACCTGGGTTGCTTGAAAAGAGAAGCTGCGGCTATCAGAGAGAGCCGCAGCTGTCGGTTCGGATGAGGCATCTTAATATGAAGCCGGCACAAAATCCATGTCGGTCCCTGCGAGGCAGATCGCGCTTTGCCATCACAATTGTCTGTGACTATTTCTGCTCTTGGGCACTGATCGGCGCAGATACCGTCGGCTTGCCCTGCATGATGGAGATCTCCACCCGCCGGTTCATGCCCGATTTTCCGGTGTCGTGTTGGGCACCAGCGGCTGAGTATCCGCCATGCCCTGCACTACCAGCCGGCTGCCATCAAAACCAGGCACCTTGATCATCTGATGGGCCACCGCCACCGCCCGCTGGGAGGAGAGCTCCCAGTTGGACTGGAACAGCTCATCCTCGGTGGCCACGTTGTCGGTATGGCCGGAGATGGTGATCTCGCCGGGTACATCCTTGAGCAAGGCGGCGACCTTGCGCACAACAGGCCAGAACTGGGGCTGCAGGAAGGCGGAGCCCGCCGGGAAGGCGGCTTTCTCGCGGATCCGGATGATGATCTGCTGGCCCAGCGCCTCGATCTCGATCGCCCCATCCTGGATCTGCGCCTTCATCTGATCCGCCAGCGCCTTGGCCAGCGCATTGGACTGCTCCTGCTGCTGTTTCTGCGCCTCCTGCTGGGTGTCGCCCCCCACCAGCTTGTCTTCGCTCTTGTCATGACCACCAGCCTTGTCGGCATCACCGGGCTGGAATTCAAGCTCGGTCTGGGTCATGTCGATGGTCTGCTGCATGATGGTATCGATAGGCGTAGGTTCCGGACGACCCGGTCTGAACTCCTGGGCAATGACGGAGGTTCCCTTGGGGATGTCCTTCACCTCAAGGATGTTCTGCACCCCGAACGCCTTCTCCATGGAGCCGGCAATCTGCTTGAACTTCTGCACATCCATCTCGGCAAACGAGAGCAGCAGCACGAAGAAGCACATCAAGAGTGACATCAGATCGGCGAAAGTGCCCATGTAACCGGGCAGCCCGGGGGGCGGACATTTGCAATCAGACATACAGCCCCCTATTCATCGCCATTGTTGCGTTTCGACTGGTTGAGGTAGTTCTGCAACATGGACTGGATCACCCGCGGATTCTGGCCATCCTGGATGCCCATGATGGCGTCCAGCACCAGGCAGCGACTCAGCTTCTCCTCACCGCTGCGCAGCTCCAGCTTGTCGGCGATGGGGATGGCAAGCATATTGGCCTCGATGGCGCCGTACAGGGTGGTGAGCAAGGCTACCGCCATGGCCGGACCGATGGATTTGGGGTCGCTCATGTTGGCCAGCATGGCCACCAGCCCGACCAGGGTACCGATCATCCCCATGGCCGGCCCCAGATCCCCCAGCGAGCGAAACACCTTGATGGCGATGACATGGCGCTCGGCGGTGAGCTCTATGTCTTTTTCCATCACGGCACGGATGACGTCGGCGTCGTGGCCGTCCACCAGCATGTCGATGCCCTTTTTCATGAAAGGGTTGGGCACCTCGGCCGCTTCCAGGGCCAGAAAACCGCCTTTGCGGGCCGCATCGGCCAGTTCAACCGCCTTGACGATCAGATCGTCAAGCTTGTCTCCCTTGTACATGAATGCCTTGCCGGCCACCTTGAACGCCATCAGGAACTGGCCGATGTTGAACTTCATCATGGCGATAAAGATGGAGCCTAACACCGTGATGCAGATTGAAGGAACGTCAATGTACATCCCCACAGGGCCACCCAGCAGCATGCCATAGATGACCACCCCAAATCCCAGCACTATGCCAATCAGACTACCTAGATCTACATCCCTACTCCTGTCAGCTGAAATTTGTTGTATCTGTAGTTTGTTGAATTTTCTGCTATTGGCTCACCAGCGGCAAGGGCCGCTACCATTTTCCCCTTTGGAAGATGGCTTATTATCGGCCACTTTTCCGAGAGTTTAAGCCGATGGCATTTTTCTGCCTCCCCCCTGCCCGCCGTCGATGTTAAGATAAGCCGTTTTTTTCAATCCCCGAGGATGGACATGGCCAGTAAAAAAATCGACCGCCTGAGTTTTGATGCCACTCTGGAAGAGCTGGAAACCATAGTTCATCAACTGGAACAGGGCTCCCTGCCGCTGGAAGAGGCCCTAAAGCAGTTCGAACAGGGCATTCACCTGGTGCGGGCCGGCCAGCAGAAGCTGGAGCAGGCCGAGCAGAAGATCCAGATCCTGCTGACTCAGGCCGATGGCAGCGAGCAGGCAGTTCCCTTCCAGCCAGAGCAAGGAGAGGAGTGAGTGACGCTGGACGATTTTTCCCGCCTGCACCGGCAACGTATTGACGGCTGCCTCTCTGCACAACTTGAATCCTTGCCCCCCATGGCCCCCCGCCTGCGCGATGCCATGCGCTATGGCCTGCTGCTGGGCGGCAAGCGGGTGCGCCCCTTCCTGGTCTACGCCGTCGGCGAGATGCTGGGCGTAAAGAACGAACTGCTGGATGGCCCGGCCGCGGCGGTGGAGTGCATCCACGCCTACTCCCTGCTGCACGACGATCTGCCCGCCATGGATGACGACGATCTGCGTCGCGGTCAGCCGACGGTGCACAAGGCGTTTGATGAAGGCACCGCCATTTTGGCCGGTGACGCCCTGCAGACCCTGGCCTTCTCCATTCTGGCCGATCACCCCATGCCGACCGATCTGATGGGCAACCGGGTGCAGATGCTGAGCATTCTGGCGCGCGCCTCCGGCTATCTCGGCATGTGCGGTGGCCAGGCGCTGGACCTGCAAGCGGAAGGGCGCCAGATCACCCTGGCCGAGCTGGAACAGGTACACCGTCACAAGACCGGAGCCCTCATCGAGTGCGCCGTGGCGCTCGGCGCCCTGTGCAAGGTCGACGTGGATGAAACTACCTTGAATGCGCTGCAAAGCTATGCCGCCGCCATCGGTCTCGCCTTCCAGGTGCAGGATGACATCCTCGACATCACGGGTGACACCGCCACCCTCGGCAAGCGGCAAGGTTCCGATCTGGCGCTGGAAAAGAGTACCTATCCGGCGCTGCTGGGGCTCGACAATGCCCGTGAGCTGGCTCGCGAACTGCATGGTAAAGCCTTAACAGCCTTGCAATCTTTGCCCTACAATACCGACATTCTGGAAGCGTTTGCCGATTACATCATCGAGCGAACCCACTAAACGCTGGATAACAGTAACAATATGAGCGTTGATATAAGCAATTTCCCCAACCTGGCCCTCGCGGATACGCCGGTCGAGTTGCGATCCCTGCCCTTCGAGCGACTGCCTGTACTGTGCAACGAACTGCGTGAATATCTGCTGCGTTCGGTGAGTCGCTCCAGTGGCCATCTTGCCTCCGGGCTCGGCACCGTCGAACTGACGGTGGCGCTGCACTACGTCTACAACACCCCGTTCGATCGGCTGGTGTGGGACGTGGGCCACCAGGCTTATCCCCACAAGATCCTGACCGGTCGGCGCGATCGGATGCAGAGCATCCGCCAGAAAGACGGCCTGCACCCCTTCCCTTGGCGCGGCGAGAGCGAGTATGACGTGCTCTCCGTCGGTCACTCCAGCACCTCCATCGGTGCGGCGCTCGGCATGGCCGTGGCGGCCGAGAGCGAAGGGCTGGGGCGCAAGGTGGTGGCCGTGATCGGTGATGGCGCCATCACCGCCGGCATGGCGTTCGAGGCACTCAATCACGCAGGCGATGTTCACAAGGACATGCTGGTGGTGCTCAACGACAACGAGATGTCCATCTCCGAAAATGTCGGGGCACTGAACAACCACCTGGCCCGCATCATGTCCGGCAAGCTCTACACCACCATCCGCGAGGGTGGCAAGAAGGTGCTGGCCGGCCTGCCGCCGGTCAAGGAGCTGGCCAAGCGGGCAGAGGAACACCTCAAGGGAATGGTGGTGCCCGGCACCCTGTTCGAGGAGTTCGGCTTCAACTACATCGGCCCCATCGACGGCCATGACATCGAGGCTCTGGTCGAGACCCTGCGCAACATGCGCAACCTCAAGGGGCCGCAGCTGCTGCACGTCAAGACCAAGAAGGGCAAGGGCTACGAGCCCGCCGAGAAGGATCCCATCGGTTATCACGGCGTGCCCAAGTTCAATCCGGACGAGTGCACCCTGCCCAAGGCGAGCGGCGGCAAGCCGAGCTTCTCCGCCATCTTCGGTCAGTGGCTGTGCGACATGGCAGCCAAGGATGAACGGCTGGTCGGCATCACCCCGGCCATGCGCGAAGGCTCCGGCCTGGTAAAGTTCAGCCAGCAGTATCCGGATCGCTACTTCGACGTGGCCATCGCCGAGCAGCACGCGGTCACCTTCGCCGCCGGTCTCGCCATCGCCGACCGGAAGCCGGTAGTCGCCATCTACTCGAGCTTCCTGCAGCGCGCCTACGACCAGCTGATCCACGACGTGGCGCTGCAAGAGCTGCCGGTGCTGTTCGCCATCGACCGGGCCGGTCTGGTGGGAGCCGACGGCCCCACCCATCAGGGGGCGTTCGACATCAGCTTCCTGCGCACCGTGCCCAACATGGTGATCATGACCCCGTCCGACGAGAATGAGTGCCGCCAGATGCTCTACACCGGCTACCAGTGCAACGGGCCGGCGGCGGTACGCTACCCCCGCGGCAGCGGCACCGGCGTCCAGGTCGAGAGCGAGATGCAGGCGCTGGCGCTCGGCAAGGGGCGGATTGTGCGTCAGGGCAAGGGCACCGCCATCCTGGCGTTTGGCACCCTGCTGCAACAGGCCAAAGCGGCAGCCGAGGCGCTCGATGCCACCCTGGTGGACATGCGTTTTGTCAAACCGATGGACGAGGCCCTGGTGCTCTCCCTGGCCGCGACCCACGATCAGTTCGCCACCCTCGAGGACAACGCCATCATGGGCGGCGCGGGCTCTGCGGTGAACGAGCTGCTGATGCGCAGCAAACAGTGCAAGCCGGTGCTCAACCTCGGCCTGCCGGATCTCTTCGTGGAGCAAGGTACCCAGGAGGAGATCTACGCTCTGCTGGGGCTCGATGGCGCCGGCATCCAGCGCAGCATCGAGCAGTGGCTGCAGGCTTGACCCCTCAGCACACAGAGCAAAAGGGCGCCGTTATGGCGCCCTTTTCGTTTTTCTGTCTCGTATGTGTATCTGTGACCATCAGCCCTTGTAGAGCTTGGGATTGAACACATCCCGCAGCCAGTCACCCAACAGGTTGATGACCAGCACCAGCACCACCAGGCAGATGCCCGGGAAGGCGGTGATCCACCAGGAACCGGAGAAGATGTAGTTGAAGCCCACGCTGATGAGCGAGCCCAGCGACGGCTGATCCACCGGCATCCCCAACCCCAGGAAGGAGAGCGCCGCCTCGCTCATGATGGCGTTGGCCACCTGCACCGTGGAGATGACCAGGATTGGCGACAGGCAGTTGGGCAGAATGTGGCGGAACATGATGCGCGGGGCGCGAAAGCCCATCACCTTGGCCGCTTCCACATACTCCTTCTTCTTCTCCGCCAGCACCGAGGCGCGCACGGTACGGGCGTACTGCGGCCACTCGGCGATGCCGATGATCACCACCAGCATCAGGATGGCGAACTTGGAGTAGAACTCGGAACCAAAAGTAGCCTGGAAGATGGCGGAGATGATGATCGCCACCATCATGGTGGAAAACGACAGCTGCACGTCGGCAAAGCGCATCAGCAGGCTGTCGATGCGGCCACCGAAGTAGCCGGCCAGCAGGCCGATGACGATGCCGAGCACCAGCTGCAGCCCCACCGCAAACAGACCTATGGTGAGCGAGATGCGGGCGCCATAGAGGATGGTGCTCCAGATGTCGCGACCCTGGTTGTCGGTACCGAGCCAGAAACGCTCCTCGCCCCCTGCCAGCCAGGAGGGCGGCAGTTCGGCATCCATCAGATCAAAGCTGGTCTGGTCATAGACGTTGTACGGGGCGAGCCAGGGCGCCAGCATGGCGGCCAGCACGAACACCACGAACACCGCAAAGCTGAACATGGCTACCTTGTCCCGCAGGAAGTAGTAGACGATGTCGGAATTTTTGAATCGGGCCCAGCGGCTTGGGCTCGCAGTTACTGCGTTAGTCATGCGTTACCCCTTCGTTGCCAGGTAGATAGCCGGGTTGATGGCAAAACCCGCGTGGTTGCGCCATGTCAAACGGCAGCTCACAGTCACAGCGTTAGTCATCTGTTACCCCTTGGCAGTCAGGTTGACGGTCGGGTTGATCAAACCGTAGAGCAGGTCGACCAGGGTATTGGTCACCACGAAAATGAGCCCGACGAAGATGACGTAGGCGGTGATGAGGGGCGTATCGACCCGGTGGATCGCCTCGAGGAACAGGAAGCCGGTCCCCGGCCACTGGAACACGCTCTCGGTCAGGATGGTGTAGGCCACCATGGTGCCGATCTGTACCCCGCCCACCGTGATGACCGGCAGCATGGTGTTCTTCAGGGCGTGCTGATAGTAGACCTTGTTGTTGTCCAGCCCCTTGGCGCGGGCAAACTTGACGTACTCGGAGGAGAGCTGCTCCAGCATCTCGGAGCGCACCAGCCGGATGAACAGCGGCAGCATGATGGAGGAGAGCGACACCGCCGGCAGGATCAGATGCTTGATGCCGTCCCAGGTGAAGAAGCCCGACTCCCAGCCCAGCAGATTGTAGGTCTCGCCACGGCCATAGGCCGGCAGCCAGCCCAGCTGGATGGAGAAGAGGTACATCAGCATGATGGCGGTCAGGAACACCGGGATCGAGATGCCGATGCTGCTCCCCGCCATGATGATCTTGGTCGGTATGCTGTGCGGGCGGATCGCCGAGTAGACCCCAAGCGGAATGGAGACCACCACGATGATCAGCGCAGCGCCAAACACCAGCTCAAGAGTAGCCACCAGCTTGTCGAGGATAACCTCGAGAGCGGGTCGCTTGAAGAAGTAGGAAGTACCCAGATCCCCGTGTACCGCGTTTTTCAAGAAGCGGCTGTATTTGACGAGGAAAGGATCGTTGAGGCCCATCTTCTCGCGCAATTCGTGGCGCTGGGCTTCGGAGACGGATTGTCCCACCAGCTCGCGCAGCGGATCCCCCAGGTTGTCCTGGATGGAGAAGGCGACTAGGCTGATGACGAACATCACTATCACGGCCTGATAGAACCGTTTCAGCAGGAATGTAAACATGCTTGTCCTTCTACGTGGCCTGTGTCATGGCACAGGCTTCTGTTAGCAGGCGGGGTGGTCGGTGACCACCCCGCCCCGTCCTTCCTTGCAACCTTCCCTTACTTGCCGACCACCAGGTCGCCGAAGTACGGGAAGTTCATTACGTTGACCACCGGCTTGATGTCGGCGTTCTTCTTGGCGCCATAAGCCAGATCTTCCCAGTGCAGCGGCACGTAGGCGGCGTCGTCGATCAGCATGGCTTCAACCTTCTTCAGCATATCGGCACGCTTGGCCGGATCGGTCTCGGCGTTGGCATCCATGACCAGCTTGTCAGCCTCGGCGTTGGCATAGCCGGCACAGTTGTACTGGCCCATGCCGGTCTTGGCATCCTTGGTGAAGGTCAGGAACTCGAAGAAGTTCGCAGTATCTTCGGTGTCGGAGTGCCAGCCGATCAGCTGCATGTCCGCGGCGCACTTGTCAAACTCCGGCCAGTACTGGGCCACCGGCATGGTCTTCAGATCCACCTTGATGTTGATCTTGGCCAGCATGGCGGAGACGGCCTGGGCAATCTTGACGTCGTTGACGTAGCGGGCAGCCGGGGAGATGAAGCTCATCTTGAAGCCCTTCTCGTAACCGGCTTCCTTCATCAGCTCCTTGGCCTTGGCCAGGTCATACTGGGGCTTGAGCGCCTCGTTGTGACCGGCATAGCCTTTCGGGCTCAGCTGGCCGGCGGGGGTGCCAAAGCCCTTGTTGATCTTCTCGACGATACCCACCTGGTTGATGGCGTAGTTGATCGCCTGACGCACGCGCTTGTCTTTCAGCGCCGGGTTGGTGTTCTGGTTCAGCTCGATGATGATGGCGCGGGTACCGGACAGGGTCACCAGCTGGGTGTCCTTGCCATTCTTCACGCGCTCCAGATCGTTCGGCGCAACCGGATAGATCACGTCCACGTCGCCACCCAGCAGGGCCGCCACGCGGGTGGCGTCTTCCTTGATGGGCACCACGGTCAGGTTGTCAACGTTGCCCTTGGATGCCTTGTCCCAGTAGTTGGCGTTGCGCACGTACTCCAGCTTCACGCCCTGCTCGCGGAACTTGACGCTGAACGGGCCGGTACCGGAGACGTGGGTGGAGGCGTAGGAGTCGCCGTTCTTGACGATCTCGCCCTTGTCCTTGCCCGCCTCTGTCTTGCCGGTATAGAACTTGGAGTCCATCGGGAAGATGTAGGTCACGGTCTGCAGCACCAGCGGGAACGGCTTGGCGGTGATGAGATCCACTGTGTACTCATCGACCTTCTTCACTTCGGCGATGGGGTCGAAGATGGCCTTGAAGTCGACGGAGGACTTCAGACGGTTGACGGTCCACACCACGTCGTCGGCGGTGAAGTCGTTGCCGGAGTGAAACTTGACGCCCTTGCGCAGGAAGAAGCGGACGGTCTTGTCGTCGATACGCTCATACTTCTCGGCCAGGCGCGGCTCGAACTGCAGGTCCTGGGTGTAACGCATCAGCGGATCGAACACCAGGTGGGACATCTCCAGGGTCTGACCGGAGAGCTGCTCCTGCGGGTCCAGCGAGGTGGCGTCAGAGGCGACACCGACCTTGATGTCGACAGCGGAGACGTTAAAGGCGAAACCAGCGGCAAACAGCGCCAGTGCAATCTTGGACAATCCTTTTTTCATTGTTTTCTCCATGCTTTTGGCTTTTTTATTGACATAGATACCGGCGAGCCGGTGCTTTCCTAGCTTGCGATTTCCAGTCCCTCGCGGGACATTCCCTTGAACTCCGGCATGAGGGAGATCAGCTTGCGGCTGTACTCATGCTCGGCATTGGTAAACAGTTTCTCGGTCTCGGCCACCTCCACCAGGTGACCGTGCTGCATCACCCCGATGCGATCGCACATCTGGCGGATGACCGGCAGATCGTGGCTGATGAACAGCATGGTGAGGCCAAGCTCCTGCTGCAGATCCTTGAGCAGGTTCAGGATCTGGGCCTGGACCGACACATCCAGCGCCGAGGTGGGCTCGTCGCAGATGAGGAAACGGGGCCGGGTCGCCAGGGCCCGGGCGATGGAGATGCGCTGACGCTGACCACCGGAAAACTCGTGGGGATACTTGACCCCGGCGCCGCGGCCGAGCCCAACGTGATCCAGCAGATCCCCCACGATACCGGCGATCTGGCTCTCGCTGCTCGCCAGCTTGTGGAAGCGGATCGGCTCGGCAATGATGTCGCGCACCTTCATGCGCGGGTTCATCGACGAATAGGGGTTCTGGAACACCATCTGCATCTGGCGACGCAATGGGCGACGCTCATGCTCGCCCTTGAGGGCGGTCAGATCGATCCCCTCGAAGAAGATCTTGCCGGTATCGGGCGGATAGAGGCCGGTGATGGCGCGGGCGATGGTCGACTTGCCTGAGCCAGACTCCCCCACCAGGCCGAAGGTCTCACCCTCGAAGATCTCGAAGCTGATGTTGTTGCAGGCCCGAACATACTGGCGACGGCTCGGGAAGAAGGAGTCCTTGGTGACGAACTTGAGATCCACGTTCTCCACCCGCAGCAGCGCCCCTTCATAGGCGCGTTCGTCCTGGCTCTGGCCGAGCCAGTGGGTCTTGAGATCGATGCTGGTATCCGCCGCGCCGGCATCCTCGATATAGGAGACCAGCGGGAAGCGCACCAGCTTCACGTCCGAACGGGGCACCGCCGAGATGAGGCTGCGGGTATAAGGGTGGTTGGGGCGACCCAGCACCTGTTCGGTGGTTCCAAACTCCACCAGATCGCCGCGATACATGACCGCCACCTTGTCGGTGACGTTGGAGACCACGCCCATGTCGTGAGTCACCAGCATGCAACCCACCTGCCGCTCCTTGCAGAGGGTGCGGATGAGCTGGAGGATCTGATCCTGGATGGAGACGTCCAGCGCCGTGGTCGGCTCGTCGGCAATGATGAGCTCGGGATCGCCGGAGAGGGCGATGGCGATGACCACCCGCTGGCGCATGCCGCCGGAAAACTGGTGCGGATACTGCTTGATGCGCAGCTCCGGGCTCGGGATCCCGACCGCCTTCATCAGCTCGAGCGCCTTGGCAAAGGCAGCCTCACGGGACAGGTCGGTGTTGGCCAGGATGGTTTCAACCAGTTGATGTTCGACGGTGAACAGCGGGTTGAGGGAGGTCATGGGATCCTGAAAGATGAAACCGATGCGCGAGCCTCGAATGGACCGCATCTCGTTCTGACTCTTGCCGGAGATGAGCTCGCCATTGAGGTAGATATCGCCACGGGCGATGCGACCCGGCGGGCTCAGGAGATCGATGACGGCGTTGCCGATGGTGGACTTGCCGGCGCCGGATTCACCCACGACGCCGACTATCTCCCCTTTTTCGATGGAGAAAGAGAGATCCTTCACTGCGGCCAGTACCCCGTAGCGGGAGGGATACTCGATCCGCAAGTTTTTCACTTCGAGCAAGGACATGGTTACCTCTGCGGGGGACATCCGTCCCAAATAATTCGTCCGTAAATCGGCCGCAGATGCCGGTCGTGCCTTGGCGTGATCGTGAGTGTTTGATATGACGACTAAACGCTCAATCCATGAGGCAACGAAACCAGCGATCCGGGCGGGTTTTTTGCATTTTTTTGGAATAACCCGCGAGTAACTTAGACGGTTTGACGGCGAGTGTAAATGATCGGGTTATACAATTTCGCAATACTTTGCTCAGTTAGCAGCCAGCACAGTAGTCATAAATGATGACTACAATCACATATCCAGACTTTATGACCACACAAATGACGATTTAGTGCTTTTACTTTCAACAAGGGTGTAACAGGCGGGAATATTCACTATTGACACAACAGTCTCAAGCCTCGAATGAGTAGTGAATATTTATGTGAAATGATTTTTTAACGGCAGCATATGCCGATGAATGAAAACTAAACAGAGATAAATAGGGGGATGCCAGCGCGGCATTCCCCCTCGTAATCCCCGTCACCCCAGCCAGTATGCCAGTGATTGCATACAAAACAGGGCGAACAGGGCGGCGATGAGATCGTCGAGCATGATGCCGAAGCCACCGTGGATCCGGCGGTCAAACCAGGAGATGGGCCAGGGCTTGAGCACGTCGAACAGGCGAAACAGCACGAAGCCGGCCAGTATCCACTCCCAACCGGCCGGCGCCGCTATCATGGTGACGCCAAAGCCGATTACCTCGTCCCAGACGATGGCGCCGTGATCCGGCATGCCGATGGCATCGGTGGCGCTCTGGCAGATGCGGATGCCTATCAGGAACCCGACCACCAGCAGGGCAATAAACCAGGCTGTCGGCAAGCCGCTCACCAGCAGGTAGAGCGGGATGGCGGCCAGCGTCCCCATGGTGCCGGGCGCCTTGGGCGAGAGGCCGGAGCCAAACCCCACCGCCAGGAAGTGAAGCGGGTTCCTGAGGTTCAACCGCTTCAGCTCGGGCTTTATCATGAACCAGCTCATGCGAAGTGATCCCACCCTTTCAACGTCAGCTCGACCGGCTGCTCACCGTGCAGATAGTCGATGCCGGGCTCGCCGGCAACGATGCGGCCGATGCGGGTGAACTTGACGCCGCAGTTGGCCAGCGCCGTGTCCAGCGCGCCGCGATGCTCCTCCGGTACGGTGAAACAGAGCTCGTAGTCATCGCCGCCGGCCAGCGCCAGCTGCCAGGCATCCTGCTCGCTCACCGCATCCTGCAGCACGGGTAAGAGCGGCAGCAGACCGAGGTCGATCTGGGCCCGCACGCCAGACGCCTTGAGCACGTGGCCGAGATCCGAGGCCAGGCCGTCGGAGAGATCCAGCGCGCTGCTGGCCAGTCCGCGCAGGGCCTGGCCGGCCAGAATGCGGGGATGGGGATGATCGAGGCGCGGCAGCACGGCCGCCAGCTGGTTCTCGTTGAGGGTGCGCTTGGCCAGCAGGTGGGAGAGCGCCAGCGCGGCATCCCCCAGAGTGCCAGTCACATAGACACCGTCGCCGGCCTTGGCACCGCTGCGCAGCAGGGCACGGCCGGCCGGTACCGAGCCCTTGACCGATACCGTGATGGAGAGCGGGCCGCGGGTCATGTCCCCGCCCACCAGCGCCACGTTGTAGTATTCGGCAAGCTCGAGGAAACCTTCCGCAAAACCGGCCACCCAGGCTTCGTTGACGGTGGGCAGGGTCAGCGCCAGCGACACCCAGCGCGGCTCGGCGCCCATGGCGGCCAGATCGGAGAGATTGACCGCCAGCGCCTTGTAGCCGAGGTCTACCGGATCCATGTCGGGAAAGAAGTGTACGCCGCTCACCAGGGTATCCGTGCTCACCGCCAGCTGGGTGTCGGGGGGCAGGGTCAGCAGGGCGCAGTCGTCTCCAGGCCCCATCACCACGTCCTTGCGAGCGTGGGGGACCTTGAAGTACTTATCAATCAGCTCAAATTCACCCATACAGTAAAAAGCCAGCGATTAAGCTGGCTCCTCTATTAGATGCTGTTGCGGCTCTAGCTGCGAGACCGTGCTCAAGGCTTGTCGCTGCCGGGCTCTTCATGTATTGCCATACACGCTGGCCCCGGCGCTGCGCTTCACCTTGCTGACGACGGCTCGCGACAGAGCATCGATCAGCATGGAATGCTGATGAACAGGGATCAGCGCTTGTCCAGCGACTTGATCACCTTGTCCAGTACACCGTTGACAAACTTGTGGCTGTCATCGGCAGCAAAGGCTTTGGCCAGCTCGATCGCTTCGTTGATCACCACGCGCGGCGGCACATCATCACGACGAGTCAGCTCATAGGTCGCCAGACGCAGGATCGCCTTGTCCACCATGTCCACTTCTTCCAGCGGACGGGAGAGGAAAGGTGCGAACACCTTGTCCAGCTCGTTGCAGTGGAGGGCTACCCCGAACAGCAGATCGCGGAAGTAGTTCAGATCCACACCCTTGGTGTCCTGATCGATCTTGAACTGCTCTTCGATGTCGCCCACGTTGGCCTTGGTCATCTGCCACTGGTAGATGGCCTGGGTGGCGCAATGGCGGGCCTTGCGGCGCTCAGACGGTTTCAATGCATTTCTCCTCGTTACACGTCCAGTTCTTTCAGGACGTTGATCATTTCGAGCGCTGCCAGTGCAGCCTCTGCACCCTTGTTACCCGCCTTGGTACCTGCACGCTCGATGGCTTGTTCAATGTTTTCAGTGGTCAGTACGCCGAAGGCAACCGGAATTTCATATTCCATCATTACCTGGGCCATGCCCTTGCTGTTCTCGTTGGCGACCAGATCGAAGTGGTAGGTGCCGCCACGGATGACGGTGCCGACTGCCACGATGGCGTCATACTTGCCGCTCTTGGCCAGTTTCTTGATGACCAGCGGCATTTCAACCGCGCCCGGCACTTTCACCAGGGTCAGGTTGCTGTCCTGTACCTGGCCTTGACGCTTCAGTACGTCCAGTGCACCACTCACCAGGCTGTCGTTGATGAAACTGTTGAAACGAGCAACGACAATCGCAACGCGCGCTGCAGGAGCGGCGATATTTCCTTCGATAACCTTCATTGGAAATCCTGTATCTGTGAAAGCAAAAGGGCCGGAGTCAAAAGTGCGCACATTCTAGCACAACAGACCCACGACAAAAAACCATGGCCGCAACGGGCGGCCATGAGGATGATTTCAGCCGTCTGCGGCGCTTACTCGCCGACGTACTCCACCACTTCCAGGCCGAAGCCGCCGAGGGCATGGTACTTCTTCGGCGAGCTCAGCAGGCGCATCTTGCCCACCCCCAGCGCCTTGAGGATCTGGGAGCCGACGCCGACCCGGCGCGAGGTACCCTGCCACTTGGCCCCTTCCGGCGCCAACCCCTTGTCGGCGGCCTCAAAGCCCTTGACCCGGGCCAGCAGCTCGGCGCCGTGGGCTTCCGCCCCCAGGATCACCAGCACCCCGCCCTCGTCGGCGATGCGGGCCATGGATTTGGGCAGCGGCCAGCTGCGGGCTGCGTGGCGGTCGGTCTGCAGCAGATCGCTCAGCACGTCGTGCAGATGGACCCGCACCAGGGTCGGCTGATCCGCCTGCACCTCACCCTTCTTCAGAGCGAAGTGAACCTGGTTGTCGATGGTGTCGCGGAAGGTGATGAGGTCAAACTCGCCGTACTCAGTGGGCAGCTTGCACTCGGCCACCTTCTCGACTGTGGTCTCGTGCTGGTTGCGGTATTCGATGAGATCCGCAATGGTGCCAAGCTTGATGCCGTGCTGCTCGGCGAAGATCTCGAGATCAGGACGGCGCGCCATGGTGCCATCCTCGTTCAAGATCTCGACGATGACGGAGGCGGCCTCGTAACCGGCCAGCCGGGCCAGGTCACAACCGGCCTCGGTGTGGCCGGCGCGAGTCAGCACGCCACCATCCTGCGCCATCAGCGGGAAGATGTGGCCGGGCTGTACCAGATCGGAGGCCTTGGCGTTCGGCGCCACGGCAGCCTGTACGGTGACGGCGCGATCGGCTGCGGAGATGCCGGTGGTCACCCCTTCGGCCGCTTCGATGGTCACGGTGAAGGCGGTGGAAAACTGGGCGTTGTTGCGGTCGACCATCAGCGGCAGCGCCAGCTGCTTGCAGCGATCCCGGGTCAGGGTCAGACAGATGAGCCCCCGGCCGTAACGGGCCATGAAGTTGATATCTTCCGGGCGGACACAGGAGGCGGCCATGATGAGGTCCCCTTCGTTCTCCCTGTCTTCGTCATCCATCAGGATCACCATCTTGCCAGCCTTGATATCGGCAATGATTTCCTGGGTCGTGCTCAGTGCCATGGGCTACTCCATCAACATGCTTCGGGGATTGAGCCAGTCGGCTCGACGTGATACTGCCTATTGTGCTCTAGATGGGGCACGCGGGGCCCCATTTCAATCGGAGCGGGATCACAGAAAAGCGTTTTTCCCGCCGAGGTTCCATCACAGGAAACCGGAGCGGGCCAGCTTCTCCAGGGTCAGGGTGGAGGCACTGCTCTCCTGACGCTGACCCGTCATCAGCCGCTCCAGATAGCGGGCTATCTGATCCACCTCGAGATTGACGCTCCTGCCCGGCTTCCACTGGGCTATGGTGGTCTCCTGGGCGGTGTGGGGCACGATTGTCAGCCGGAACAGATCCCCCTGCACGGCATTGACGGTAAGGCTGATGCCGTCCACCGCGATGGAGCCCTTCTCGGCGATGTAGCGGGAGAGCTCCGTCGGCGCCTTGATCCAGTACTCGATGGCACGACCGCTGCTGGAGACGCTCTTGACCTCCCCCACCCCGTCCACGTGGCCGGAGACCAGGTGACCGCCGAGGCGGGAGGTGGGCATCAACGCCTTCTCGAGGTTGACCCGATCGCCCACCTTGGCGGCAGAAAAACCGGTGCGAGAGAGGGTTTCCAGCGACACGTCGGCGGTATAACGCTTGTCGCCCAGCGCAACCACGGTGAGGCAGACGCCGTTGGTGGCGATGGAGTCGCCCAGCTTGACGTCGCTGAAGTCCAGGGTGGGCGCGTGCACGGTGAGGGCCATGTCTTCACCCTGGCGGCGCAGCTCGGCCAGGGTTCCCACCGCTTCGATAATTCCGGTAAACATGCAGATCACCTTGCTGATGACGGGGGCGGCAATGCCCCCTTTAACATTGATAAATCAAGCTATTTTGGCAGTAATGCGAATATCCTGGCCAACCATGCGCACATCCTTGATGTTGAGCTTGGGGGCCTGGAACAGTCGGGTCAGCGCCGGCAGGTGGAACAGGCCGCGCCCCTCATCCCCCATCAGTTTGGGCGCCTGATAGAGCACCAGCTCGTCCACCAGCCCCTTCTCCAGCAGGGCGCCGCACAGCCGCGGTCCCGCCTCCACCAGTACCGAGTTGACGTTTTGTTTCGCCAGCAGCATGAACAGGCTGACCAGATCCAGCTTGCCATCCAGCAGCGGCACCTCCAGCTGCTGCACCCAGGCTGGCCAGTTGCCGTCCGCCTTGTGGCGAGCCAGCAGCACCGGGCTCTCGCTCTGGAACAGCGGCAGATCCGGGGTCAGCCGGTTTTGCGAGTCGACGATGACCCGCAGCGGCTGGCGCAGGGTCTCTTTGGGATAGACGGCCTTGACCGAGGGGGGCAGCTCGTCCCAGCGCACGGTCAGGGAAGCGTTGTCCGCCAGCACGGTTTCAGCGCTGGAGAGCACCGAATCGTGGCGGGCCCGCAGTCGCTGCACGTCACGGCGTGCCTCCGGGGAGGTGATCCACTGGCTCTCGCCGCTCGCCATGGCGGTGCGGCCATCCAGGCTAGCGCCTAGCTTGACCGTTACCTGCGGGAAGGCGGTACGCATCCGCTTGAAAAAGCCCGGGTTGAGCGCCTCGGCCTCGGCAGCCAGCAGACCAAAATCAGTCTTGATGCCCGCCTCGGAGAGCATGCGCAGGCCGCGCCCCCCCACCTGAGGGTTGGGGTCCACCATAGCGGCCACAACCCGGCTCACGCCGGCCTTGATCAGCGCCTCGGCGCAGGGTGGGGTGCGACCATGATGAGAGCAGGGCTCCAGGGTCACGTAGGCGGTAGCGCCGCGGGCCTCTTCACCGGCCGCGTGCAGAGCGTAGACCTCGGCATGGGGCTCGCCAGCCCGCTGATGCCAGCCCTCTCCCACCACCACGCCAGCCTTCACCAGCACGGCACCGACACAGGGGTTGGGGGCCGTGGTGTAGCGGCCGCGACGGGCCAGTTCGAGGGCCCGGCTCATCCATTGGTAATCGTCTTGACTAAACATCTGGGCTCCTCTGACAGCACATCCAGGCTGACGCAATATCGTAGGTTCGATTAGCGCAGCGTAATCGAACGCGGCAACCTGGTTTGGAAGAAAGACTCACTTCTCCAGCTTGGCGATCTCTTCACCAAATTCACGTATGTCTTCAAAGCTGCGATAGACGGAGGCAAAGCGGATATAGGCCACCTTGTCGAGCCCCTTGAGCTCGTCCATCACCAGGTTGCCCACCAGCTCGGAGGCGACTTCGCGCTCGCCGGTGGCCCGCAGGCGGGACTTGATGTGGTTGACCGCCTTCTCGATGGCCTCCATGCTCACCGGCCGCTTCTCCAGTGCCCGCAGGATGCCGGCACGCAGCTTGTCTTCGTTGAAAGGCTCGCGCGAGCCGTTGGACTTGATGACGCGGGGCATGACCAGCTCGGCCATCTCGAAGGTCGTGAAGCGCTCGTGGCAGAGCAGGCATTCACGACGGCGGCGTACCTGATGGCCTTCGGCCACCAGACGGGAATCGATCACCTTGGTATCTACCGCACTACAGAAAGGGCAATGCATCGGACCTCCGGCGTTGACGGAAAAGGGCGCCGACCACCGGGGCCGGCTCTAGGCCGGCCAGTGTAGCACGGCCATCCGGAACCGGTAAAAGCCCGTGAAAACAAGGGAAATGTCAGATGCCATCAGCAACCACGAAGTGCATCAATGGCGACATCAGGCAGCCAGAGTACAGTATTGGTGTCGCTCTCTATCAGCTCGACGATGGCTTCTCTCGGCCCTTTTCTCCATGCATCCGTGGCATAGAATGCCGCCTGTGAACGGGTCAGATCTTCAAGATCATCGTAAGCCCGCATCAAAAAATAGACGTCCGGATCGTGCAAGGAAGGGCCGTGATTCACCACATCCATTCCCCACTCGCGGTGCAGCAGCAAACTCTGCTCTGCAACCAGCCTATGAAACTCTGTCCGGCTACCGGCCTTGAGCCGGTAGTTACGGATCTCCAGCACTCTCTTCATTGAGCTATATCCTGCCATCCGTTTCTTGAACATCAAAGCTGTTTTAAGCGCCCATCCCAGTCATCCATTCGACCGGCCTCAGTCATCATAAGGCAGGGTATCGGGGTCGCAATCCTGATAATCGGGCGCCGGATCCACGGCAAAGCGGCGCGCCTCGATATGGCTGTGGCCCAGCATCAATGCCTTGCCCACCCGGTGCATGCCGTCCATCACCCGGCCGGCGCTGTCCAGCAGGATGGGATAGGCGAGATCGGCCGCCATCATGAGCTGGCAGTGCTCCACCACGCTGCGCACCGTGGGGCTGACGACGCCATGGCCGTACCAGTGCTGCTGGTCGAGCTCGGCAATCTCGCCGAGTGCTACCGCCTGCACCGGCAGATCGCGGCTCAGCCACACCAGCCGGCGCACGCCCCAGGCCAGCAGCCCCTGTTCGCTGGCGCGAAAATGGTACTGGGCGCGGATCGCCTGCCTGAGCGCTGCCGACGCCAAGTCCCGCTCAGCGTTGCCCCCGCCCCCAGTACCCAGCAACTGCTCTTTGCTGTGCTGACTCATAGCCCCTCTCATGTTGCCAGACGCCACAAAAAACAATGCCACCCGAGGGTGGCATTGCGGTTCAACCTGAAAAGCGGGTCGATTATGCGTAAACCGGGAAACGGCGGCAGATATCCAGCACCTTCTCGCGCACGGTGGCCAGCACTTCGTCGTTGTCGTGGTTGTCCAGCACGTCGCAGATCCAGTGGGTCAGCTGGATGGACTCGGCTTCCTTGAAGCCGCGGCGGGTGATGGCCGGGGTACCGATGCGCACACCGGAGGTGACGAACGGGGAGCGCGGATCGTTGGGCACGGAGTTCTTGTTGACGGTAATGTTGGCTTTACCCAGCGCAGCATCGGCGTCCTTACCGGTCAGCTCACGGCCAATCAGATCAACCAGCATCAGGTGGTTGTCGGTGCCGCCGGAGACGATCTTGTAGCCGCGCTCGATGAAGGTGGCAGCCATCGCCTTGGCGTTTTTGACGACCTGGGCCTGATAGGTCTTGAACTCGGGCTCCAGCGCCTCTTTGAAGGCAACGGCCTTGCCGGCGATGACATGCATCAGCGGGCCACCCTGGCCACCCGGGAAGACGGCGGAGTTGAGCTTCTTGTAGAGCTCCTCGTCGTCAGCGGCGGAGAGGATCAGACCACCGCGCGGACCGGCCAGGGTCTTGTGAGTGGTGGAGGTGACCACGTGAGCGTGGGGCACCGGGTTCGGGTAGACACCGGCGGCGATGAGGCCAGCCACGTGGGCCATGTCGACGAACAGGTAAGCACCGATCTTGTCGGCGATTTCGCGCATGCGAGCCCAGTCGACAACGCCAGAGTAAGCGGAGAAGCCGCCGATCATCATCTTCGGCTTGTGCTCAACGGCCAGACGTTCCATCTCGTCGTAGTCGATCTTGCCGGACTCGTCGATGCCGTAGGGGATGATGTTGTACAGCTTGCCGGAGAAGTTGACCGGGGAGCCGTGGGTCAGGTGACCACCGTGAGCCAGGTTCATACCCAGCACGGTATCGCCCGGTTGCAGCAGGGCCATGTAGACGGCGCTGTTGGCCTGGGAGCCGGAGTGCGGCTGCACGTTGGCGTAGGTGGCACCGAACAGCTCTTTGGCGCGCTCGATAGCCAGGGTTTCAACCACATCCACATACTCGCACCCACCGTAGTAGCGCTTGGAGGGGTAACCTTCGGCGTACTTGTTGGTCAGCTGGGAGCCCTGGGCTTCCATGACGCGGGGGCTGGTGTAGTTCTCGGACGCAATCAGCTCGATATGCTCTTCCTGACGACGGGTCTCGTCTGTGATGGCCTGCCACAGCTGGGGATCATAGCCGGCAATGGTCATGTCACGTTTCAACATCCGTTTCTCTCCTGAAAATCGTTTGCGCGATAGGTGAAGTGGGCAGGCGCATTGTAACGTGAGCTGGATCAAAGAGACAGTCCAACCACCCAAAAAAATTGTTTAAAAAATGTAAAATGCGTCGCAAATTTCACACCGACCAGGCGGACTGCGACCCGCCGGCTAGCCCACGC
>NZ_NEVB01000237.1:21540-24985 GCF_002259925.1 Aeromonas sp. A35_P
CCGATACACTCGGCCAAGCGCCTGCGCGTGGCTCATCAGCCGGCCAAAACCAGAGCCAGATCATGGATATAGCATTTACTAATAGATAACATCTTTAGCAGGCACAGCAGTTGCCCGGCGCGCAGGCCGGCAACGGAAGGGCCCCTCACCGCATCCGGTCAACTGCTGCTCGCGTCACCCTCTTGTCTTGTCACACCGCAGACCCACGGGAGTAAGCCATGCTGGATAACTTGATGCTGTTTCTGATTATTTCGGTATTCGCGCTGTTCTACTGGATCTACTACACCGGCAGTCGCAAGAGCCCTTTCACCACCCAATGGGACCAGTTGCCCACCCGCGAGCAGTATCTGGCGGCCCACCCGGACGCCATCGACGGCGACATCATCTTCTGCATTCACTGCGGCCATCATCAGCAGCTGGATGTGGGCCTGGTGCACCAGGCCGACTTTCGTCGCCAGCACCTCTGCGCCCAGTGCAGACAGCCGCTCTATCGCGAAGAGCAATGACCTTCCTGAGCGGACGCGCACCACGCGCCCTTGCTGCTAATCCGGCAGATGCTTCGCCTGCCACGCCTGCAAACCGGCCAGCGCCTGCTCAAACGGCCCGGCCAGCGCCCCTCCATCCAGCAGCCCCTGCTCCACGGCGGCGCACTGCGCCGCGAAATCATCCTGCCCGAGCGCCAGGGCACTGCCCTTGAGCCTGTGGGCCAGCGCGCGCTGCGCTTCCCCTTTGCTGTGCGCCAGCTCGGCCACCAGGGGCGCCCCCTGCTCGGCAAACAGGGCGATGAGCTGGCGGATGCGCTGACTGCCGAGCAGGGTCAGATCCGCCTCCAGCACCCGGTTGGCGGTCTCGACGGTAGCGAGCGGTTCGCTCGCCGTCAGGGGAGGCGCCTCCTCTCCCGCTGACAACCGGTCGATGGCCGCGGCCAGCGCCCCCAGCCGCACCGGCTTGCCGACGAAATCGGCAAACCCCGCCGCCAGACAGGCGCGCACATCCTCCGGGTACATCTGGGCCGAGATGGCGATGGCGGGCAGGCCGCAGCCATGCTCCTCCTCGCTGATGGCCACCAGATCCTCGCGCAGGGTCATGCCGTCCATGTCAGGCAGATTGATGTCGAGCAGGGCCAGCTCGAAGGGGCGCTCGGTCACCCGCGCCAGCGCGCTGCGCCCATCCTCGGCCAGGGTGACCCTGTGGCCGAGTCGCACCAGCATGCCCTCGGCCACCAGCCGGTTGATCTCGTTGTCCTCCACCAGCAGGATCTCCCGCGGCTGGCCGAGGCGCACCGGCTGGGCGCTGACCGGCAGCTGGGCCGCCGAGCGCTGCAGCGGCAGGCTGAAGCTGAATTCACAGCCCTGCCCCGGCTCGCTGGAGAGCATAAGCTCCCCCCCCATGGCGGCCACCAGCCGGCGGCTGATAGCGAGCCCCAGCCCCGTACCCCCCTGATGGCCCATGTCCCGCTTGCGCTGACGGAAGGCCTCGAACACCGCCTCCTGCTCCCTGGCCGGAATGCCGGGGCCGGTGTCTTTCACCACGAAGCGGATACAGGGCTCGGCACAGGGGCCCGCGCAGGCAAGCGGTGCCACCACCAGGGTGATGCGCCCCTCACCGGTAAACTTGACCGCATTGCCCAAGAGGTTCGCCAGCACCTAGCGCAGCTTGCCCAGATCCCCCTCCACCACGGGGGGGAGCGAGGGGGCATACTCCAGCGCCAGCGTCACCCCTTTCGCGTCGGCCCTCGGCCCGAACAGGGCGATCAGCTCCTCGGCCAGCGGGCGCAGGGAGAAGGGCTCGCGGCGCGACTCCACATGGCCCGCCTCGATCTTGGAGTAGTCGAGAATGTCGTTGAGGATCTCCAGCAGGGATTCGCCGCTCTGCTCGATGGCGGCCAGGTAGCGCTGCTGGGTCTCGCTGAGGTGGGTGTCCTCCAGCAGGGTGAGGCCGCCGAGGATGCCGTTCATGGGGGTGCGAATCTCGTGGCTCATGGTGGCGAGGAACACCGACTTGGCCCGGTTGGCCTGCTCCGCCTCGGCGCGGGCCAGCCGCTGCTTCTCCACCTCCTCGTTGAGGCGCGCATTGGCGTGGCTGAGCTGCTCGGTGCGCTCCTCGACCCGCAACTCCAGCTCCCGCTGGTAGCGGCCAAGTTCGAGGGCGTTGTCGCGAAACACCTGCAGCGCCCGCGCCAGCTCCGCCAGCTCGTCGCGCCCCGCCTCCCCGACCGGCGTCAGCGGCGCCAGATCCCCCTTCGCCAGCCGGCTCATCCCGGCGACCGCACGCTGCAGCGGCCAGACGATGCGGCCATAGACCACCCGCCACATCAGCAGGATGAGCAGCATCAGGGTGAGCAGGCCGATCACCATCAGGGCCTGCTCCAGCAGCTTGAGCCGCTGGCTCAATGCCTGCTGGCTCTGCCCCAGGGAGTCGCGGGCCTGACTGACCAGGGTGCCGACCTGACGGTTGAGACTCCCCATCAGGGCGTCGTTGGCAGCGGCCAGCACCCGCAGCGCCTCCCCCTTGCCGAGCCAGTCGCTGCGCAGTTGCACCAGCCGATCGCTCTGCTCCAGCTCGTCCAGCGCCCGCTCCACCGCCTGGCGGCGGGCCGGATCGGTCACCGCTCCCGCTCGCAGCCGCAGGATGGCCAGCTCACCGCGCACCTCCTGCAGCAGGGTTTGCAGCCCGTCCTGCCGGTCGCTGCGCCAGATCTCCTCGATACGCTGCTGCTGCATCAGGGTACGGTGGCGCAGCTCCGTCATCTGCTCCAGCCAGTCGAGATCCTGCTCCAGCAGCCGGTCGACCGCCTCATCTGCTGAGCGCCCCTGCAGCGAATAGAGGGAGCCGAGCCCGGCCACCATCACGGTTTCGGCGTTCTCCATCTGGCTGCGGGCCAGCTCCGCCACCTGACCGGCGGCCGTCACCAGCCGGGAGCGCAGGGCGCTGCCTTCGGCCATCAGCGTCAGCCGCTCCCCTACCAGCCAGCCCTGCTGGCCCAGGTTGCCGATGATGGTCTGGCTGAGGCGATGCAACTCGTCTGGGGTCTGCTTGCCGCCACCATGACCCAGCTGCTCCAGCACCTGTTGCATCTGCTGCCCCTGCAGGGTGAGCAGCCGCCCCTGATGCGCCCGCTCCCCCTCGCTGGTGGCGGAGGCCAGCAGGTGGGAAGAGCTCTGGATCTCGCCGCCGAGCCGCGCCAGGGTGCGGGCCAGCTCCTGATCCGCCAGGGTCTGCTGCACCCCCTGCTCCAACTGGCGCAGATGAGTGAGCCCGAACCAGCCCAGCAGGGAGGCCCCCAGTGTCAACAGCGCCATCAGGGAGAAGGCCAGCAGCAGCTTGCCACCCAGGCCGGAAAAGATTCTCACGCGAAGCCCCTTGGTTGTGGTCGACTTTGACCGGATAATATGGCCCCACACTTTAACAAAACCCCCGGCCATGCGAAGCGTCTGTCTCTCCC
>NZ_NEVB01000238.1:0-21340 GCF_002259925.1 Aeromonas sp. A35_P
ATGCTCCCCCAGGCCAACAACGACGAACTGTTGGCCATCGCCGCCAAGGCATTCCAGAAGATGGGATGGGGCGCCGGCCAGTAACCCGCCCACCATCACACCGCACACGACAGCGACGCACCTGCGTCGCTTTTTTGTGGCCAGCCCCCAGCCCTGCAGCCCAGATGCGACGGAGGAAACGCGCCGCTCACGGAATCCGCACTCCTCCCCCCCCACCTTCGGGCTAAAAATGTGGCGTTTTTTGCACAAGTAAAATGGTGCAAATCCATCGTCTAACCCGCGCCGTGGCTGGGTTCTTGGGGGGAATTCAGAATTTCACAAAACGTCATTTGATGATCGTTTTGAGGCAGTTTGATCACACCCATCAAGCGGTGCAAAAAGCGTAACCAATTGAGTTTAAACAGGTTGATGCTACTTTTCGTGAGGATCTGTGTCGGCGCAGTGGATCTGGTGCGACCACAAGGAAAAAGCTGTTAAGCCTTATGTGGTAAGGCTTGGCGGGCAATTTTGGCAAGGATCCAGAATTTCACGAGTGAAGCATTTCTATCTATCGCTGAAATACAAATGTAGAAAATTTGTAACCAAAAGCCCCATCCAACTAGGCGGAAACCGCCTACAAATTCTTGACGCATTCCTCATTTTTTAATAATGTTGTATTCGAAAGCGCAAAGTCGGTGGCCAGTTGGGGCAATGACCGATAGAGGAACCCCGGAATGTCCAACTGCATTGTGAGGGTGAGACCTTTCCTCACCAGCTTGGGTGAGTACAAAGTACAAGCAGAATGAAAGCTCAAAATTGAGGCAACCTTAGGTTGCCTCTTTTCATTTATGACGAGCATACACCAGCTTGCCATGTCTATGCTTGTTCATCGATTTTGCTTCACTTTGCATGAAGTTCCACAAGATCTTATCTGGTGTAATTGTGGCAACAACCAGCATCATGTTTCGTTCTTCAAAGGTACCTATAAAGGCATACCGATAGCTTCCGTCGTCATAAGCAACCTCCCAAACCTCAAAGGGATTCTGCAAAGTTGCGATAGCATGATTAACGTAACGTTCTCTGGCATGCGGCCTTTTCTCAACAATGTGCGGTAAAGAGTCCCGACACACCTGAATATCACCGACTGGTGTAGCCATCATCACTGATGCTTCGTTGCCGACAAAACCAAACTTACTTACCAACACCGCAACTGCATCTTCTTGAGTAGCAGCCGGCGGCTCTTGCTCAATCGCAGGAAGCCTCTTCTCTACCCCAAGGCCCTTCAGGTCTTCCAACTCCAGGCTTTTCCAATCAGGCTGATCGGGGCACTCTTTTACTGTCACGAAAAAATCTCAGTTGGATGCTCAAGACGGGGGAACATTCTAACAGAAGGCTAAAAAAAAATGGGTAGGACACACTTGGAATTGTGATTAACTGAGCCACTGGACAGAAGAATCGAGCATGGGTTTGCGCCGATCATCTAAATGCCTGCCGCCATTTTGCCGCCACTGGGTCACAGAAAAACAAAAGGCCATCCGTTAGGATGGCCTTAAGTCATTGAATTCTAATGGTGCCCGGGGTCGGACTCGAACCGACACGGTTATTCACCGGCGGATTTTGAATCCGCTGCGTCTACCGATTTCGCCACCCGGGCAACTGCGAGGGATTATACGAATGGCGCTTGGGCATGCAAGGTGTTTTTCTTGTGCTCACAGTCGTTTGCTCATTTATTCAACGCCTTGCCGAGGCAAGGTCAGTTACATAGAATGCCCGCATCATATTAATGGAATAAGAACGATGGCCAAGCGTAAACCCGTCCAACCGACCACTCCCCCTCCTCCCACCCAGCGTCACCCCTCCGCCGGTCTGCTGCGCCGGCTCGGCGCCCTGATCTATGACTATCTGGTGGTCATCTCATTGTTGATCATCGCCGGCTTTATCGGGATGGGGGTAGCCCATCTGCTGCTGGCCACCGGCATGGCAAGCGTCCCCGAGGGCAAAGACGCCTCCTGGCTGCTGACCAGCCCCGTCTACAGTGCCTGGCTCGCCCTCGTCATCTGCGGTTTCTACACCTGGTTCTGGACCCGCGCCGGCCAGACCATCGGCATGCGCGCCTGGCGTCTGCGCATCCAGAATGCTGACGGCAGCAACATCCGCATCACCCAGGCGCTGATCCGGCTGGCAACGGCGGCCTTTGGCCTCGGCAACCTGCTCTGCCTGTTCAACCGCAAGTCACCTCGCGCATTTCAGGACATCTGGTCCGAGTGCGAAGTGATCGTGCTGGGCAAACAGGAGAATCTGGAACAGCTCAATCGCTGATCCCAAAAGGCGGCAACGAAAAAGGGCACCCCAGGGTGCCCTTTTTGCTGGCCGACGCGTATTGCTTGCGGCTCAGGATATGGACGGAGATGCCGCCAAACCGCAGTGCAGCAGGAGCGATGGCCGCCTTTGTCAGCAGCCCCCCCCCTTTCAGGTCGCTACTGCTTGCGGCTCAGAATATAGAAGGAGATACCGCCAAACAGCAGGCTCGGTGCTATGGCTGCCAGGATCGGTGGCACCGCGTACACCAGGCTGACGGGACCGAACACCCGATCGCTGACGTAGACGGCAAAGCCGGTCATGATCCCCATCAGCATCCGAGCCCCCATGCTGACCGAGCGCAGCGGGCCGAAGATGAAGGAGGAGGCCAGCAGGATCATCGCCACCACCGAGAGCGGTGACAACAGCTTGCGCCACATCTCCAGCTTGTAACGACCGGCATCCTGCTTGTTGGCATCCAGATAGCCGATGTAATCCAGCAGTCCCGCCACCGGCAGGTTTTCTGGATCGACGCTCACCACCCCAAGCTGCTTGGGTGTAAGCTCGGAGCTCCACTCCATCTGGGGCTGGGTCTCGCTCAGGATCTGCTTGGGATCGTCAAAACGGGTCACCTGCACCTGCTTGAGCAGCCAGTGATGTTGCTCGAATACCCCTTCCCGGGCCTGCAGGATATCGATCAGCTTGCGCTCCGGGGTGAAGCGATAGAGGGTGATACCGGTCAGCGCGCCATCATTGCGCACCCCGTTGATGTTGACGAAGTTGTTGCCGTCACGGGCCCACACCCCGTAAGCCGATACAGTCAGCCGCCCTTCCGACAAGGCACCCGCCTTGATGTCGTCCGCCATCCGCTTGGTGATGGGGGCGACGTATTCCCCCATCAGCCCCACCAGGATCATTAGCGGGATGGCGGTCTTGAGCGCCGCCATCACGATACTGATCTTGGAGCGGCCCGCCGCCTGCATTACCACCAGTTCCGAGCTGGTCGCCAGCTGGCCCAGACCGATGAGGCCGCCCAGCAGGGCCGCCAGCGGGAAGAAGAGCACCGCTTCTTTCGGCATGGAGAGCAGCACATAGTAGAGGGCGCTGAGCATGTCGTAGTTGCCTTCCCCTACCGACTTCAGCTGCTCCACGTACTTGATGAGCGCCGCCAGCCCGACCAGGGTCAGTTCGCACAACAGGACCGACATGAAAATAACCCGGCCGATATATCTATCGAGAATGCCAAACATCAGCAGAGCCCCCCCTGTTGCAGCATCATGCTGATTTTTTCCTCAAATACAGACCTATGGAGCGGGGGCGACATCAAAATGACCCGGTCGCCATGTCTATCGAGAATGCCAAACATCAGTAGAGACTCCCAGATGGCAACATCATGCCGATTTTCTCTTGAAATAGAGGGTCTTGACCCCGTTCCACCAGCTGGTGCCCTGCAGGTTGAGCGGCAATCCGATCAGCAGCAGATAGACCAGCGGCACCAGGAACATGCCGGGCCAGTGCGGCAGCCGGCCGCTGTCGATGGCTGAACGGGCGGCGCTGAGCAGCAGGAAGTAGGAGAGGTAGAGCAGGATGGCCGGCAACAGCTTGGCATAGCGGCCCTGACGGGGGTTGACCCGCGCCAGCGGCACCACCAGGAAGGTCAGCACCAGGATGGAGAGCGGCAGTGACAGGCGCCACTGCAGCTCGGCCATCAGCTGGTTGTCCTGGGTGCCCAGCAGCTCCATGGTTGGCTTGGCCGCCGCCTTGCGGTTGGAGCGCTCCATCTCCTGCTGGCGGATCACCAGGCTGTACTCGTCGAATTCGGAGATCTGGAACTGGCGGGTATTGAAGTGCCCCTCGTAGCGGGAGCCATCCTTCAGGGTCAGCCATTGCAGGCCGTTGCTGTCGACCGTGACCACCCCTTCGGTCGCCACCACCACCGACGGCGGCTTGCCATCCTGGGAGCGCTGCAACACGAAGATCTTCTGCAGTTTGGAGCCCTTGTCGTTCAGGTCCTGGATGTAAGCCACCAGGCGCCCCTTGTCGAGCTCCATGAAGCGGCCGGCCTGCAGGAAGGAGATACCCGGATCGGCCTTGAACTCGTCGATCACCTGGTACTCGCGCTCTTTGGCCTGCGGGGCAATCCAGCCGGTATTGAAGGCTGCGACGGCCGCCGTCAGCAAGGCCAGAACCATGGCGCTGCGCATCACGAAACGGTGGCTGAAGCCTACCGCATGCATCACCGTCATCTCGCTTTCGGCGTAGAGGCGCCCGTGAGCGAACAAGATGGCCAAAAACAGGCTGATGGGCAGCATCAACAGGGCCATATTCGGCAGGTTGAGCAGCAGCAGGGTGGAGACCAGGCGCGTCGGCACCTCACCATCGGCGGCATCGCCGATGATCTGGATGAATTGCTGGCTGACGAAGATGAGCAGCAGCACGAATAATACCGCCAGCTGGGTTTTCAGGGTTTCCCTGAACAAATATCGGAAAACGATCACAGTCATTCCCAAGTAAACTTGTGTTTTTAGTCGAATGCCTGAAAAATAGGGCCGTATATTGGATTTTTACCAGTTTGAACTGCGGGGCCAGTGCCTGTTCGCTCCGCCTCTGATACCCCAACAAGCACCGCATT
Source organism: Aeromonas sp. A35_P (assembly GCF_002259925.1). Lineage (NCBI taxonomy): Bacteria > Pseudomonadati > Pseudomonadota > Gammaproteobacteria > Aeromonadales > Aeromonadaceae > Aeromonas > Aeromonas sp. A35_P. The sequence continues at coordinate 4,910 of NZ_NEVB01000238.1, forward strand.
ATTCAATAAAAGGTGCCTTTTGTCTTTAGGATGTAGGAGATTCCATGGAGTTCAGTGTAAAGAGTGGCAGTCCTGAGAAGCAACGCAGTGCCTGCGTCGTGGTCGGCGTATTCGAGCCGCGTCGCCTCTCTCCGGTTGCCGAACAGCTGGACAAGATCAGCGATGGCTACATCAGCTCGCTGCTGCGCCGTGGCGACCTAGAAGGGAAACCAGGCCAGATGCTGTTGCTGCATCAAGTACCGGGCGTGCTCAGCGAGCGCGTGCTGCTGGTCGGTTGCGGCAAGGAGCGGGAACTCGACGAACGCCAATACAAGCAGATCATCAACAAGACCATCACCACCCTCAACGAAACCGGCTCCATGGAAGCGGTCTGCTTCCTGACCGAGCTGCACGTCAAGGGACGGGATACCTATTGGAAGGTGCGCCAAGCGGTGGAAACCACCAAGGCGGGCCTCTACAGTTTCGACCAGTTCAAGACCAACAAGGCCGAGCCGCGCCGTCCGCTGCGCAAGCTGGTGTTCAACGTGCCGACGCGTCGGGAACTGACCATTGGTGAAAAAGCCATCGCCCACGGCCTGGCCGTGGCGAAAGGGGTGCGCGTCTGTCGCGACGTGGCCAACATGCCGCCCAACGTCTGCAATCCGGCCTATCTCGCCTCCCAGGCCCGTCGTCTGGCCGATGCGTTCGACAACATCACCACCAAGGTGATCGGCGAGCAGGAGATGGCCGAGCTCGGCATGAACTCCTACCTGGCGGTGGCCCGCGGCTCCGACAACGAAGCCATGATGGCCATCATCGAATACAAGGGTCATCCGGATGCCAAGCCCATCGTGCTGGTCGGCAAGGGACTGACCTTCGACTCCGGCGGCATCTCCATCAAGCCGGCCGACGGCATGGACGAGATGAAGTACGACATGGGTGGCGCCGCCTCCGTGCTCGGTACCATGCACGCCCTGGCCCAGCTGCAGCTGCCCATCAACGTCATCGGCGTGCTGGCAGGCTGCGAGAACATGCCGGGTGGCAACGCCTATCGTCCGGGCGACATCCTCACCTCCATGTCCGGCCAGACCATCGAAGTGCTGAACACCGATGCGGAAGGCCGCCTGGTGCTGTGCGATGCGCTGACCTACGTGGATCGCTTTGATCCGGAAACCGTGATCGACGTGGCCACTCTGACCGGTGCCTGCATCATCGCCCTGGGTCACCACACCACGGGCCTCCTGGCCAATCACAACCCGCTGGCCCACGAGCTGCTCAACGCCTCCGAGCAGGCGGGTGATCGCGCCTGGCGTCTGCCGCTGTTCGACGAGTATCAGGAACAGCTGGAGAGTCCGTTTGCCGACATGGCCAACATAGGCGGTCGTCCGGCCGGTACCATCACCGCCGCCGCCTTCCTGTCACGCTTCACCAAGAAGTACAACTGGGCCCACCTGGATATCGCCGGGACCGCCTGGAAGAGTGGCAAGGAGAAAGGCTCCACCGGGCGTCCGGTGCCCTTGCTGACCCAGTTCCTGCTGAACCGGTCAGGGGTGGACATCGAAGAGAAGGAGTAATTTCCACACCTCGCCCGGCGATGCCATCGGGCGAGCGGAAGTTGCCCTGCACCACAAGGAAGAGGCCCGCCTCTTCCTTGTTTCATTGAGGGTGGGCAGGAATACCCCCTGCCCGCCCTTACCGGCGGTCAATTATCCGTCACCGCAAACGGGATCAACCTGATGAGCCAAGTGACCTTTTACCTGATGAGCGAACAGGATGACGCGCAGTCCTCTGCCGTCGAGCGACTCGCCTGCAGCCTTGCGGCCGAGTCGTGGGGGGCGGGCCACCTCTATCTGTTCTGCGACGATGAGGCTCAGGCCCTGCGCCTCGACGAGCTGTTGTGGCAGCTGCCGCCGGAGCGCTTCGTGCCGCACCAGTTGCAAGGTGAGAGCGGCCAGGCACCGGTGGAGATCGGCCACCAGCCGCCACGACGGCGCTACGCCCGTCTCATCAATCTGGCCAAACAGACACCTTTGTTTGCAGGACACTTCGCTCAAGTGGTAGATTTTGTCCCCACTGACGAAACGCAAAAGCAGCAAGCCCGCGAGCGCTACAAGCACTATCGCCAGGCAGGCCACGCCCTCGAGATGAGGGATCAGCCCGTCCTTGCCGCACCGGATCCGGCGCAGCCCTGACCGCGCCGCCTGTGATCCACCACGAATCAACACCAGAATCCATCCATCCAGATTACGGCGAGACCATGGAAAAGACTTTTAATCACAACGCCATCGAACAGGCGCTCTACCAGCACTGGGAAGCTCAGGGCTACTTCAAGCCCCACGGCGACACCAGCAAAGACTCCTTCTGCATCATGATCCCGCCGCCGAACGTCACCGGCAGCCTGCACATGGGTCACGCCTTCCAGCAAACCTTGATGGATACCCTGATCCGCTACAACCGCATGCAGGGCAAGAACACCCTGTGGCAGGCGGGCACCGACCACGCCGGTATCGCCACCCAGATGGTGGTTGAGCGCAAGATCGCCGCAGAAGAGGGCAAGACCCGCCACGATTACGGCCGGGAAGCCTTCATCGACAAGATCTGGCAGTGGAAGGAAGAGTCCGGTGGCACCATCACCCGCCAGATGCGCCGTCTGGGCGACTCCGTGGATTGGGAGCGCGAGCGCTTCACCATGGATGAAGGCCTCTCGAGCGCCGTGCAGGAAGTGTTCGTCCGTCTCTACGAAGATGGCCTGATGTACCGCGGCAAGCGCCTGGTGAACTGGGATCCCAAGCTCAATACCGCCATCTCTGATCTGGAAGTGGAAAACCGCGAGATCAAGGGCCACATGTGGCACCTGCGCTACCCGCTGGCCAACGGCGCCAAGACCGCCGAAGGCCAGGATCACCTGATCGTCGCCACCACCCGTCCGGAAACCATGCTGGGTGATACCGCCGTCGCGGTGAACCCGGAAGACCCGCGCTACAAGGCGCTGATCGGTCAGCACATTCTGCTGCCGCTGGTGAACCGTCTGATCCCCATCGTCGCCGACGAACACGCCGACATGGAGAAGGGCACCGGCTGCGTGAAGATCACTCCGGCCCACGACTTCAACGACAACGAAGTGGGCAAGCGCCACAACCTGCCGATGATCAACATCTTCACCCTGGACGCCCACGTGCGCGCCGAGGCCGAAGTGGTCGACAGCAACGGCAACCCCAGCACCGCCTATGACGCCGCCCTGCCGACCGAGTTCGCCGGAATGGAGCGCTTTGCCGCCCGCAAGGCCATCGTTGCCAAGCTGGACGAGCTGGGCCTCCTGGCCGAGATCAAGGATCACGTGCTGCAGCAGCCTTACGGCGATCGCGGCGGCGTGCCCATCGAGCCGATGCTGACCGACCAGTGGTACGTGCGCGTGGCGCCCATGGCCAAGACAGCCATCGAGGCGGTGGAAGATGGCCGCATCCAGTTCGTGCCCAAGCAGTACGAGAACATGTACTTCTCCTGGATGCGCGACATTCAGGATTGGTGCGTCTCCCGTCAACTGTGGTGGGGTCACCGCATCCCGGCCTGGTATGACGATGCCGGCAACGTCTACGTGGGTCGCAACGAGGATGAAGTGCGCGCCAAGCACAGCATCCCGTCCGTGACCGTGCTGCGTCAGGACGAAGACGTGCTCGACACCTGGTTCAGCTCCGCCCTGTGGACCTTCTCCACCCTGGGCTGGCCGAACAACACAGAGGCGTTCAAGACCTTCCACCCGACCGACGTGCTGATGAGCGGCTTCGACATCATCTTCTTCTGGATCGCCCGGATGATCATGATGACCATGCACTTCATCAAGGACGAAAACGGCCAGCCGCAAGTGCCGTTCAAGACCGTCTACATCACTGGCCTCATCCGTGACGAAGAAGGCCAGAAGATGTCCAAGTCCAAGGGCAACGTGCTGGATCCCCTCGACATGATCGACGGCATTAGCCTCGAAGACCTGCTGGAGAAGCGTACCGGCAACATGATGCAGCCGCAGATGGCCGAGAAGATCGGCAAGCGTACCGCCAAGCAGTTCCCGGAAGGGATCGAGGCCCACGGTACCGACGCCCTGCGCTTCACCCTGGCGGCGCTGGCCTCTACCGGTCGTGACATCAACTGGGACATGAAGCGCCTGGATGGTTACAACAACTTCTGCAACAAGTTGTGGAACGCCTCCCGCTACGTGCTGATGAACACCGAAGATCAGGATTGTGGCTTTGCCGGTGGAGAAATGCAGTTCAGTCTGGCGGATCGCTGGATCCAGTCCCAGCTGCAGGTGGCCATCCGTGACTTCCGTACCGCCCTCGACACCTACCGCTTCGATATCGCGGCCGGTGTGCTGTACGAATTTATCTGGAACCAGTTCTGTGACTGGTATCTGGAGCTGACCAAGCCGGTGCTGACCAAGGGTTCCGAAGCCGAGCAGCGCGCTGCCCGCCACACCCTCGTGACCGTGCTGGAAACCCTGCTGCGTCTGGCACATCCGATCATCCCGTTCATCACCGAGACCATCTGGAAATCGGTCGCCCCGCTGGCCGGCGTACACGCCGACACCATCATGATTCAGGCCTTCCCGGAGTTCGACGCCGCCAAGGTGGACGACGCCGCGATGGCGGATCAGGAGTGGGTGAAGGAGTTCATCGTCAGCATCCGCAACATCCGCGCCGAGATGAACGTAGCGCCGAGCGTCCCGCTCAACGTGCTGCTCCAGTGCGATGCCAAGGATGCCGAGCGTGCCGCCGACAACGAGGCCTTCCTCAAGTCGCTGGCCCGTCTGGAATCCATCCGCGTGCTTGGCGAAGGTGAAGCCGCTCCGCTGTCGGTGAAGAAGCTGATCGGGGCCACCGAGCTGCTGATCCCGATGGCTGGTCTCATCGACAAGGATGCCGAACTGGCCCGTCTGGCCAAAGAGGTAGCCCGTCTGGTGGGCGAGTGTGGCCGTATCGAAGGCAAGCTCGGCAACGAGGCCTTCGTCGCCAAGGCGCCGGAAGCGGTCATCGCCAAGGAGCGCGAGAAGCTGGAAGATTACCGTCTCCAACTGACCAAGCTGGAAGCCCAGCAGGCCGAGATCGCCGCGCTGTAAGTCGGCATCCTCCTCGCAAAAGCCCCCTCCTGCAGGGGGCTTTTTGTTGCCCGCCCGCCACCATTCCCCCTCATTTCGCGCGTTGTCATGCAAAATTAGCGAGCCAAATCACCCGCTTTCACAAGCGCAGCGCCCCCAAATTCATTACACTGCCAGCGATCTTTCAACTAGGAGTGCTGCCGCAGTATGGAAATATTGATCCTGTTTGGATTGATTTTGCTCAATGGCGTTTTCGCCATGTCGGAAATCGCCATCGTCACCGCACGCAAGGCACGCCTCAGCAAGATGGCCAGCGAAGGGAGCCGCTCCGCCGCCATCGCGCTCAAGCTGAGCGAAGATCCCACCCATTTTCTCTCCGCGGTGCAGATCGGCATCACCAGTATTGGTCTGCTCAACGGTATCTACGGCGAATCCCTGCTGGCCCAGCCGCTGGCGCTCTGGCTGCAGGAGTGGGGCATGACCCCCAAGAGCAGCGGCCTCATCGCCACCGTGCTGGTCATAGTAGTGGTCACCTATCTCTCCATCGTCATCGGCGAACTGGTGCCCAAGCGGCTCGGTCAGATCAGTGCCGAGCGCATCGCCTGCCTGGTGGCCCGCCCCATGCTGTGGCTGGCCGCCCTCACCCGTCCCTTCGTCTGGCTGCTGTCGGCCTCCACCAAGGCCAGCCTGCGGCTGCTGAGAGTCAGCCAGGATGGCAGCGCCCACGTGACCCAGGAGGAAATCCACGCCATGCTGGTGGAGGGTTCCGAAGCGGGGATTATCGAAGATCACGAGCACACTATGTTACGGAATGTGTTCCGGCTCGACGAGCGCAGCCTCTCCTCGCTGATGGTGCCGCGCAGCGACATCCGCTATCTCGACCTCGCCCTGCCGCTGGAGGTGAACCTGCAGCGGCTGGTGGAGTATCGCCACAGCTTCTTCCCGGTCTGCGATGGCAGCCTGTCGGAACTGGTGGGCATCATCAACGTCAGCAGGGTGCTGCACGCCTATATCAAGGGTGAGCCCATTGATCTGGCAGCCCTGACCCAGGACGGCAGCCTGCTGCCGGAAACCCTCAACGGCCTCGAGCTGCTCAACCACTTCCGCACCCATGCCGAACACATGGTGCTGGTGGTGGACGAATATGGCGAGCTGCAGGGGCTGGTGACCCAGCAGGATCTGCTGGAAACCCTGGCCGGTGACTTCCAGCAGGAAGATGGCGACGACAACTGGGCTTTTCAGCGTACCGACGGCAGCTGGCTGCTCGACGGCCTCATTCCGCTGCCGGAATTGAAGGACTGCCTGGGACTGGTTCGGCTACCGGAGGAAGAAAAACATCACTATCACACCCTCGGAGGGCTTATCATGCTGCTCCTTGGTCGTGTTCCCCAGACGGGAGACCTGGTCACCCTGGAACAGTGGCAACTGGAAATCGTTGACATGGATGGTCTGCGCATCGACAAGGTGCTTGCCATGCCCTTGCTTGATCAACCCAGCTAACCTGCGGAGTTTGCAACTATGGAACAGTTTTACCAACTGGCCCACGCCTTTATGCATCAGGATCTGGTGACGCTATCCGATCCCAAGATGGCCTTCATGGTCTGCGGTGTGTTATTGGCCTTTCTGGTGCTGGAGAACGGCTTCATCCCCACCGCCTTTCTGCCCGGCGACAGCCTGCTGATCCTGACCGGCGTGCTCATCTATCAGGACGTGCTCTCCCTCGGGGTGATCCCGCTGCTGATCCTGGCCACCTTCGTCGGCACCTGGCTCGGCTACATGCAGGGGCGTTTCCTGGGCCACACCCAGCTCTACCACCGGCTGCTGTCCCATGTGGAAGAGAAGCACCAGCAGAAGGTCTACTACCTGCTGGACAAATACGGCATCGTGACCCTGATCACCGCCCGCTATATCGCCTTCGTGCGTACCGCCTACCCCTATATCGTCGGTGCCACCGAACTGCCCCAGGGGCGTTTTCTCATCGTCAATCTGGTCAGCTCCATCATGTGGATCTGCCCGCTGGTCGGTTTCGGCTACTTCCTCAGCCACACCAAGCTGGCGGCCGAGTACCAGTCCCAGTTCCTCAGCATCATTCTCTGCCTGCCGATCGTGCTGCTGGTCGGCGGTTTGATTGCGCTGATCTGGCGCTGGCTGAGCAAACGCAAAGCCAGTGCGCCACGGGATTGAGGCAAAGAGAGAGGGTCATCGCGAGATGGCCCTTTTTTTAGCGAAATAATGGTGATTTACCCGCTGGCACTCTTGTCAAGCGAGGGTAAAAATGAGTGAATCTAGCGCCTTTTTTTCGACGTGAATGGAGTCGGTAGTATGCGGTGTCGGGTTAGCGCTATGGCGCTGGTTTATGCATTGGTTGGACTGCTGGGACTACCAGCAGCATTGGCTGCCCCCAACCCGGCCAAACTGCAGTTGCAATCGAGCAGCGCACTGGTGATGGATGTCAGAACGGGCAAGACCCTCTACCAGAAGAATCCCACCCAGGTGCGCCCCATCGCCTCCCTCACCAAGCTGATGACGGCGCTGGTGGTGCTGGACGCCCGCCAGGATCTCGGCCAGACCCTGACCATCGATCAGAACGACAGAGACGCCATCAAGCACACCTATTCGCGGGTCCGCATGGGCACCCAGGTGACCCGCCGCGATGCCCTGCATCTGGCGTTGATGTCCTCTGAAAACCGCATGGCCTCGGCGCTTGCCCGCCACTACCCGGGGGGCCGTCCCGCCTTCATCCGCGCCATGAACAACAAGGCCAAGCAGCTGGGCATGCGCAGCAGCCGCTTTTACGACTCCACCGGCCTGTCGACCCGCAACGTCTCCACCGCCCAGGATCTGGCCAAGCTCATCGCGGCGGCTTATCGCCAGCCGCTGATCCGCGAGTTCACCCAGGACACCAGCAAGGACATGCGCTTTCGCACGCCGGCCTACAGCCTGATGTTCAACAACACCAACCCGCTGGTGAAGAACCCGGATTGGGACGTGCGCCTCTCCAAGACCGGCTATACCGACGAAGCGGGCCGCTGCCTGCTGATGCGGGCCAAGCCGGACAATCAGGAGCTGGCCATAGTGCTGCTCAACTCGGTGGGCAAACGCACCCCCATCGGCGATGCCAACCGCATTCGCAAATGGCTGAAAAGCTGATACCCGGACTGCGGGGATGAAAAAGGATGCTGCGGCATCCTTTTTTATTGCCTGCAAACCGCCTCTGCCCGCCTCTGAGCGGGTTTATCAGCGGGAGGTGGCACATGGGTTGACCAAGAACCAAGGGATGCGCACAGGGCGCGATAGCGTGAAAGTTGGCGCAGTGGGCAGGGAGAGGCGCCAAACGCCCGTCATGCTGGCGTGGACGCCCTTGTCACGGGGCTGCGGGTTGCCACCAGGATGGGTGAAGCGCGATCTCAGCAGCGAAACCACAGAGGTGAAGAGGTGAAGAGGTGAAGAGGTGAAGAGACGAGTATCAAGCCACCCAAGTCGTATCCCATAGCCGGAGCGGCCATATAAAAAAACAGCCCCGACCGAAGTCGAGGCTGTCTGTATGGTGCGCCCGAGAGGATTCGAACCTCTGACCACCTGGTTCGTAGCCAGGTACTCTATCCAGCTGAGCTACGGGCGCTCATCAACTTTTGGTACTGCTTTCAAAATGGTGCGCCCGAGAGGATTCGAACCTCTGACCACCTGGTTCGTAGCCAGGTACTCTATCCAGCTGAGCTACGGGCGCTCATAAACTTTTTGATTTTGCTTTAAATGGTGCACCCGAGAGGATTCGAACCTCTGACCACCTGGTTCGTAGCCAGGTACTCTATCCAGCTGAGCTACGGGCGCCCTGATTTAAAGCGATAAAAAAAGCTTACTCAACAGTAAGCCTTTTTCAGTTGTACCGGCTTGCTGATTGCCAATACATGACTCATCGTGAGTCTAATATGGTGCGCCCGAGAGGATTCGAACCTCTGACCACCTGGTTCGTAGCCAGGTACTCTATCCAGCTGAGCTACGGGCGCAAATGGCGGAGAAGGGGGGATTCGAACCCCCGATGCGGGTATAAGCCGCATACTCCCTTAGCAGGGGAGCGCCTTCAGCCTCTCGGCCACCTCTCCGTTTGCGGGGCTGATAATACTTCACAGGGATTTTTAGTCAAACACTTTTTTGGAGAAAAAAGCGCGTTCGCTCGGTATTTGGTCAAAGCGTGGAATATTCAAGCAATATCGGCACTTATCCCGCTCTTTCGCCCCCTGCGGCGCCATTTTCGGCGCCCCGAAAAAACAAAAGGCGACACATGAGGTGTCGCCTTGTCACAGCCATTGATGCCGCTTAGAAGCCGGATTGACCCGGAACTTTCTCGGCCTGGATGCGCTGATAGATCTCTTCGCGGTGCACGGAAACTTCTTTCGGTGCGTTCACGCCGATACGAACCTGGTTGCCTTTCACGCCCAGCACGGTGACAGTCACTTCGTCACCAATCATCAGGGTTTCCCCTACACGACGAGTCAAAATAAGCATTCGCTTGCTCCTGTATCCTGTTTTGTATTTATATCGATATGCGACATTATCTTACAAAGATACCGATATGGTAAATGGTTGAAACTAAATCAATCAGGGATTGTTTCCCAAGGGCTGCTCATGAGGCTCCTGATCCAGCCCAAAAGCGGCGTGCAAGGCACGCACTACCAGCTCCAGGTACTTCTCGTCAATCACCACGGATATCTTGATTTCAGAGGTGGAAATCAACTGCATGTTGATCCCCTCCTCGCCCAATACCTTGAACATGGTGCGGGCGACGCCAGGATGGTTCCACATCCCGACTCCGACGATGGAAACCTTGGCGATCTCACCGTTGCCCTGCACGCAGGCGGCCCCCAGCTCGCTGGCGGTCTCCTCCAGCAAGGCGCGCGCCCGGCGATAGTCATCGCGATTCACCGTGAAGGTGAAATCAGCGGTGCCATCGCCCAGCGTGTTCTGCACTATCATGTCAACATCAATGTTGGCGTCGCTGATCGGATTCAGGATCTGCGCTGCCACGGTGGGCCGATCCGGCACACCCAGAATGGTCAGGCTGGCTTCGTTGCGATTGAACGCTATCCCGGATACCAAGGGAGCTTCCATCCTCTCACCTCCATATGTGATTAACGTTCCCTCTCCCTCGACAAAGCTCGACAGCACCCGCAGCGGCACGCGGTACTTGCCCGCGAACTCCACCGAACGGATCTGCAGCACCTTGGCACCCAGGCTGGCCATCTCCAGCATCTCCTCGAAGGTGATGGTGTCGAGACGACGCGCCTTGGGCTCAATGCGCGGATCCGTGGTATAGACCCCGTCCACGTCGGTAAAGATCTGGCACTCATCGGCCTTGATGGCCGCCGCCACGGCGACCGCCGTGGTGTCGGAGCCACCGCGCCCCAGGGTGGTGATGGCATTGTGCTCATCACGCCCCTGGAAGCCCGCGATCACCACCACCTTGCCCGCGCCCAGTTCAGCCTGAACCCGGTCGGTGTCGATGTGGGTGATGCGCGCCTTGCCATAGGCGGAATCGGTGTGAATGCGAACCTGATCACCGGTCATCGAGACCGCGGGGCAACCGCGTTTGTTCAACGCGATGGCCAGCAGCGCTATGGTGACCTGTTCACCGGTGGAGACCAGCACATCCATCTCGCGCCGGTTGGCATCAGGATCCAGCTGCTGGGCCATGCCCAGCAACCGGTTGGTTTCGCCCGACATGGCGGAGACCACCACCACCACGTCATGTCCCTGGGCGCGGGTCTGTTCGACCCGCTCAGCTACCGCCTCGATCCGCTCCAGCGTGCCGACCGAGGTGCCGCCGTACTTCTGTACATAGAGTGCCACAGATCACCTCGCCCGATTACAGGCGCTCTTCCAGCCAGGAGTGTACGGATTTCAGGGCCGCCGGCACTGCCTCAGGCTGGGTACCACCCGCCTGGGCCATGTCGGGACGACCACCGCCCTTGCCACCCACCTGCTGGGCCACCAGATTGACCAGCTCACCGGCCTTGACCTTGCCGGTCAGGTCGTTGGTGACGCCCGCGATCAGGTTGACCTTGCCCTCGCCGCTGGTGGCCAGCAGCACCACACCGGACTTCATCTGGCTCTTCAGTTCGTCCAGCATGCCGCGCAGGGATTTCGGATCGGCCCCTTCCAGCGCGGCAACCAGCACCTTCTGACCCTTGATTTCGATGACCTGACCCAGCAGGTCGTTACCGGCCTGGGCGGCCAGCTTGGCCTTGAGCTGCTCCAGCTCACGTTCCATCATCTTTGCCTTGTCCAGCACCTGGCGAACCTTGTCAGCGATGCTGAACTGATCGCCCTTCACCAGCGCGGCAGCCTCTTCGATCTGCTCGCCAACCTGATGCATGAAGTCGATGGCGGCCTTGCCGGTCACTGCTTCGATGCGGCGCACGCCGGCGGCGATGCCGCTCTCGGCGATGATCTTGAAGAAGCCGATGTCACCGGTGCGCTTGGCGTGGGTACCACCGCACAGCTCGGTGGAGTAGTCGCCCATGCGCACCACGCGCACGTCGTCTTCGTATTTTTCACCGAACAGCGCCATGGCGCCGGCCGATTTGGCCTCTTCCAGGCCCATCAGCTGGGTGATGATTTCGTGGTTGGCTCGGATCTGGTTGTTGACCAGCTCCTCGACCCGGCGAATGGTCGCCATAGTCATCCCCTCGAAGTGGGAGAAGTCAAAGCGCATGCGCTCGGCCCCCACCAGAGAGCCCTTCTGGGTCACGTGCTCGCCCAGCGCCTGACGCAGGGCCGCGTGCAGCAGGTGAGTCACCGAGTGGTTCAGGGCGATGGCCTGACGACGGTCACCATCGACCACGGCCTCGACCTCTGCCCCTTTCTCCAGGGTGCCAAGCTCCATGTAACCCTTGTGAATGATCGCCTTGCCCGCTTTAACGGTATCGGTCACGGCAAAGATGCCGTCGTCCACTTTCAGGGTACCGCTGTCGCCGATCTGGCCGCCGGACTCGGCGTAGAAGGGGGTCTGCTCCAGCACGATGACAGCTTCGTCACCGGCGATGAGACCGCTCACCTCGTCCACACCCTTGTAGATGCCGACCACGCGGGTGCGCTCGGTCAGGGTCTTGTAACCGGTGAAGGGGGTCTCGAAGTCGAGCTTGAGCATCTCGTTGTAGTTCACACCGAAGCTGGATGCTTCCTTGGCACGAGCACGCTGCTTCTCCATCTCGGCCTTGAAGCCCTCTTCGTCGATGCCGATCTCGCGCTCGCGCACCACGTCGGCAGTCAGGTCGGCCGGGAAGCCATAGGTGTCATACAGCTTGAACACCACTTCGCCCGGAATGACCTTGGCATCGCCCAGGTTGGCCAGAGCGTCTTCCAGCAGCAGCAGACCGCGGTCCAGAGTGCGGACGAACTGTTCCTCTTCGATGCGCAGCACGCGCTCGACCAGCGGCAGCTGGGCGATCAGCTCGGCAGCGACATCCTTCATCTGCACCGCCAGCTCGGCAGCCAGTTTGTAGAAGAAGACATCGGTAGCGCCCAGCTTGCGACCGTGACGCACGGCGCGGCGGATTATGCGGCGCAGCACGTAGCCGCGACCTTCATTGGACGGCATGACGCCGTCAGCCACCAGGAAGGCGCAGGAGCGGATGTGGTCCGCGATGACGCGCAGGGACTGGTTGCTCAGATCGGTGGTGCCAACAATCTCGGCCGCTTTCTTGATCAGCGCCTGGAAGATGTCGATTTCGTAGTTGGAGTGCACCCCCTGCATGATGGCGGAGATACGCTCCAGACCCATGCCGGTATCCACGGACGGACGCGGCAGCGGCTCCATGGTGCCGTCAGCCTGACGGTTGAACTGCATGAAGACCACGTTCCAGATCTCGATGAAACGGTCGCCATCCTCTTCCGGTGAGCCGGGACGGCCACCCCAGATGTGATCGCCGTGGTCATAGAAGATCTCGGTGCAGGGACCGCACGGGCCGGTATCGCCCATGGCCCAGAAGTTGTCGGAAGCGTACGGGGCGCCCTTGTTGTCACCGATGCGCACGATGCGATCGGCCGGCACACCGACCTCTTTTTCCCAGATATCGAAGGCTTCATCGTCAGTCGCGTAGACGGTCACCAGCAGGCGCTCTTTCGGCAGTTGCAGCACCTCGGTCAGGAAGCCCCATGCAAACTTGATGGCATCCTGCTTGAAGTAGTCGCCGAAGCTGAAGTTGCCCAGCATCTCGAAGAAGGTGTGGTGACGAGCGGTATAGCCGACGTTTTCCAGATCGTTGTGCTTACCACCGGCACGCACGCAACGCTGGGAGGTCGTCGCGCGGTTGTAGGCACGCTTGTCTGCGCCAAGGAACACGTCCTTGAACTGGTTCATACCCGCGTTGGTAAACAACAGGGTCGGGTCGTTATGCGGTACCAGCGAGCTGGAGGAGACAACCTGGTGCCCCTGGGAACGGAAATACTCGAGAAACGCAGCGCGTATCTCAGACGTGGACATATACATGGAAAATCCTGCTTGATTCGAATACGGACTTTTAACCGCATTAATGTAAGTTTTCTGCGGGGTAAAGTAAAACGGACAGGGCCGCCACGGGCGAAAAAGCGCACATAAACGGGCTGGAAAAGCGCCCCGCTGCCAACCGCGGCTTTTTTCACCATCAACAGGAGAAAAAGCGGCATGAAAAGAGGGTCAAGACAGGGAGAACCCGGCTTTCGTCAATCTGCACTGACAAGCCTATGAACAGGCAGGGAAAATCTTGTACAGGCGTCATAATGGCCTGGTCGGCCGGTGGAAACCGGCGACCAGGCGCCGGCAAACCGGAAATGAAGAGAGCGGGTGTGCGGCGATGGGGCCTCGTCTCTCGAATCATCTCAAGATCCCAGCACAAACATCGCCGTTCTACTCCTCCCGCTCCTGCAGGGCGGAGATGGCGTAACGTGCCTGATCCTGACTAAAGCCGCGCCCCAGCAGATACTTGAGCCACTTCATCCGCTGCTTGAAGTCGGCTATGTTGGCCCGTCGTTCCAGCAGCGCAAAGGCGAGTTCGAACCAGTCCAGCTCGGGTTGCTCGAAGGCGGCATCGATCTGGCCATCGTCCAGCCCCTTGCGGCGCAGCTCGAAACGGATCTTGAGCGGGCCATGCCCCTTGGCGGCACCCGCCCGCACCGCCATGGCACCATAGCGCTCGTCATTGACCCAGTTGTAACCGCGGCAGTAGTCGACCACCGCCTCGATCACCTCTTCCTGATAGCCCTGCTGGCGCAGCCGTCTGGCCAGCTCCGACTCGGCACTCTCGCGACGGGCCAGACTGCGCATGGCGTAGGCACGGGCGGCCGCCAGCTGCTCTGCAAAGCTCGGTTCGGCGGGCTCGACCGATTCGGTAACGGATTCATCAACCATAAATGACAAGGCCGGGTATCAACCCGGCCTTCCTTTCGCTCTTATTCGAACTCTTGTTCGTTTTCGGCTTCAAATTCGTCGTACTCGGCAGCGGAGGGCTTCTCCTCCACCGGCGCGGCGCCGGAGAGCAGCAACTCGCGCAGTTTGGCTTCCACTTCGCCAGCCAGCGCCTTGTTTTCGGCGAACAGTTTCATGACGTTGGCCTTGCCCTGACCGATCTTCTCGCCGTTGTAGCTGTACCAGGCACCGGCCTTGTCGATCAGCTTGTGCTTGACGCCCAGATCCACCAGCTCGCCCTCTTTGGAGATGCCGGCACCGTAGAAGATCTGGAATTCGGCCTGCTTGAAGGGAGGGGCCACCTTGTTCTTCACTACCTTGACGCGGGTCTCGTTACCAACCACTTCGTCACCTTCCTTGATGGCGCCGGTACGACGGATATCCAAACGCACGGAGGCGTAGAACTTGAGCGCGTTACCACCGGTCGTGGTCTCCGGGCTGCCGAACATGACGCCAATCTTCATCCGGATCTGGTTGATGAAGATGCACAGGCAGTTGGCGTTCTTGATGTTGGCGGTCAGCTTGCGCAGCGCCTGAGACATCAGACGAGCCTGCAGGCCAACGTGGGAGTCACCCATCTCGCCTTCGATTTCCGCTTTCGGGGTCAGGGCCGCCACGGAGTCGACGATGATGACGTCAACTGCATTGGAGCGCACCAGCATGTCGCAGATCTCCAGCGCCTGTTCACCGGTATCCGGCTGGGAGATGAGCAGGTCGTCGACGTTGACGCCCAGCTTGGCAGCATAGATGGGGTCGAGTGCGTGCTCCGCATCGACGAAGGCACAGGTCTTGCCCTTCTTCTGGGCTTCGGCGATCACCTGCAGGGTCAGCGTGGTTTTACCGGAAGATTCCGGGCCGTAGATCTCGACGATACGACCGCACGGCAGACCACCGATCCCCAGCGCCACGTCCAGAGAGAGGGAGCCGGTGGAGATGGCTTCGATATCCATGGTCTTGCTGTCGCCCAGACGCATGATGGAACCTTTGCCGAACTGCTTTTCAATCTGACCCAGCGCAGCCGCCAGTGCCTTCTGTTTGTTCTGATCCATGCCAATCTCCGCTGGAAATCGTGAATAAAAATGAAGTTGGGCTAAGTATACTGTCTATTCATACAGTATCAAGCCCAATTTATCTGAGCAGGGCCAACAGACCCGACAAGGCCTGTCTCACCGCCTGCTGACGCACCTGCCGGCGATCCCCGTCGAAACGGGCCAGCAGGGAGTGGTGGCGGCCGTTGCAGTCGGCCCAGGCAAACCAGACGGTGCCGACCGGTTTGCCCTCGGTGGCGCCGCCGGGGCCGGCGATGCCACTGATGGCGACGCTGATGGAAGCCGACGAGTGAGCCAGCGCGCCGCGGGCCATCTCCAGCACCACCGCCTCGCTCACCGCGCCGTGCTGCTCCAGGCTCTCGTCGCTCA
The DNA here is from genome assembly GCF_002259925.1 of Aeromonas sp. A35_P. Taxonomy (NCBI): domain Bacteria; kingdom Pseudomonadati; phylum Pseudomonadota; class Gammaproteobacteria; order Aeromonadales; family Aeromonadaceae; genus Aeromonas; species Aeromonas sp. A35_P. The sequence goes on from NZ_NEVB01000238.1 coordinate 20,838, forward strand.
CCCCCAGCATCTGCTGCTTGGCCTCGTTGGTGTAGGTGACAAAGCCGCGATCAAACCAGCCTGAGCTGCCCGCGATATCGGTGATGGCCGTGGCCACCCCGCCGCCGGTACAGGATTCGGCGGTGGCCGCCAGCCAGCCTCGCTGGCCAAGGGCCCGTCCCAGCTCGATGGCGAGGTGCTCTATCTCTGCGTCCAGTTTCATCGCGACTCCCTCTGATGCGTGCAAGAGGCACATTATGCGATCCCGCCGCCGCCTGCCGCAACTGAACGCAGCTCACCCGGCTGATGCCTCTGCCTACACGGAGGGGTGTGATCCCCGACCTCCCCCGCCACGCCGCTTATGTGTAGAATGGCGCCATCAAGCTCAAGGCTCATCACCGCAGACACAGGCCCGCAGAGGCCCCTTCTGGAATAGCACATGACCGCACAACACCAAGCCACCGGCGCCACGCCAGGCGCCAACCTCAGCGCCCACACGCCCATGATGCAAGGGTGTTTACATG
>NZ_NEVB01000239.1:0-20828 GCF_002259925.1 Aeromonas sp. A35_P
CTGTGCCGCGTCACGAGGTGTTTGCCGACTAGGTATCACAAAGTAACAAAGTGTTATTTTTCGTTATAAAATAATTTCAGGCCAGTATTGACGCGGCTTGTAGCGCGATAACGGAAAAGAGTTGAGGCAGACACCGAATACTGCACAGAAAATTGACCTGGATTAAACCATTGCAGGTCTGATTTCGTTACTTTACAACATATCCATACTGACACGGTGCGAGAAGGAAGCTTCAAAAGCATCCCTCACACCAAAAAATATCAATAATATGGGGTGAAACCATGTACGAGAAGTCTGTTGTTATTACTGCTGAAAACGGCCTGCACACCCGTCCGGCAGCTCAGTTCGTGAAAGAAGCCAAAGAATTCCAAAGCGAGATCACTGTGGTCTCCGGTGGCAAGTCCGCCAGCGCCAAGAGCCTGTTCAAGCTGCAGACCCTGGGCCTGACCAAAGGCACCAACGTGACCATCCAGGCCGACGGCCCGGACGCTCAGAAAGCCGTTGAGAAGCTGGTTGCCCTGATGGACGAGCTGGAGTAATCCAGCTTTATTCCTCCCCCACAGTCGTTTTAATAGGAAGGATTATGATATCTGGCATTCTTGCGTCCCCCGGTATCGCATTCGGCAAGGCGCTTCTTCTGAAAGAAGATGAAATCGTTATCAATCAGGGCAAAATCGCTGCCGAACAGATTGATGCCGAAATCAACCGCTTCCTCGAAGCCCGCACCAAGTCAGCCGCACAGCTGGAAGCCATCAAAGAGATGGCCGGTCGCACCTTCGGTGAAGAAAAAGAGGCCATCTTCGAAGGCCACATCATGCTGCTCGAAGATGAAGAGCTGGAAGGGGATATCAGATCCTTCATCAAAGACAACAAGGCCACCGCCGACAAGGCCATCTACGAGGTCATCGAGCAGTACGCGAAGATGATGGCCGAGCTGGATGACCCCTATCTGCGCGAGCGCGCCACCGACTTCCGTGACATCGGTACCCGTCTGGTCAAGAACGTACTGGGCATCGCCGTTGTCAACCTGAGCACCATCGACGAAGAGGTGATCCTGGTCGCCAAAGACCTGACCCCGTCCGAAACCGCTCAGATCAACCTGAAATACGTGCTGGGTTTCGTCACCGACATCGGTGGCCGTACTTCCCACACCTCCATCATGGCCCGCTCCCTGGAGCTGCCGGCCATCGTGGGTACCAACGACATCACAGAGCGCGTCAAGAATGGTGACGTGCTGGTGCTGGACGCGATCAACAACCAGATCGTCCTCAACCCGACTGCCGAACAGCTGGCCAAGTTCAAAGAGATCCAGGCCCAGTTCCAGGCCGAGAAGGACGAGCTGGCCAAGCTGAAAGACCTGCCTGCCATCACCCTGGATGGCCATCAGGTCGAAGTGTGCGCCAACATCGGTACCGTCAAGGATACCGAGGGTGCCATCCGCAACGGCGCCGAAGGCGTGGGTCTGTACCGCACCGAGTTCCTGTTCATGGACCGTGACGCGCTGCCGACCGAAGACGAGCAGTTCAAAGCCTACAAAGAAGTGGCCGAAGCGATGCCGGATCAGCCGATCATCGTGCGCACCATGGACATCGGCGGCGACAAAGAACTGCCCTACATGAATTTCCCGAAAGAGATGAACCCCTTCCTGGGCTGGCGTGCCGTGCGTATCTTCTTCGATCGCGCCGACATCATGCACGCCCAGCTGCGGGCCATCCTGCGTGCGTCTGCCTTCGGCAAACTGCGCATCATGTTCCCGATGATCATCTCCGTCGAAGAGTTCCGCAGCCTCAAGGCCACCGTAGAGACGCTGAAAGCCGAACTGCGTGCCGAAGGCAAAGCCTTTGATGAATCCATCGAAGTGGGTATCATGATCGAGACCCCGGCTGCTGCCGTGATGGCTCATCATCTGGCCAAGGAAGTGGATTTCTTCAGTATCGGTACCAACGATTTGACCCAGTACACCCTGGCCGTCGACCGTGGTAACGAGATGATTTCCGCCATGTACAACCCGCTGTCACCCTCCGTCCTGACCCTGATCAAGATGGTTATCGATGCATCCCACGCCGAAGGCAAGTGGACCGGTATGTGTGGTGAACTGGCTGGTGACGAGCGTGCCACCCTGCTGCTGCTGGGTATGGGTCTGGATGAGTTCTCCATGAGCGCCATCTCTGTACCGCGTATCAAGAAGCTTATCCGCAACACCAACTTCGAAGATGTGAAGGCCATGGCTGATCAAGCGCTGAGCTTTGCCACCGCCGCCGAAATCGAAGCCTGTGTAGATAACTTTATTAAGCAGAAGGCAGTCTGCTAAGATCGGCTGCAAACAGCGACAATCATCTCTAGGAGCTTTTACTATGGGTCTGTTTGATAAACTGAAGAAACTGGTTTCCAATGACAGCTCTGATACCGGCGGCATCGAAATTTTTGCCCCGCTGTCAGGCGAAATCGTACCGATCGAAGATGTGCCCGACGTGGTCTTCGCCGAGAAGATCGTCGGTGACGGCATCGCCATCAAGCCGGCTGGCAACAAGATGGTTGCTCCGTGCGACGGCACCATCGGCAAGATCTTCGAGACCAACCACGCGTTCTCACTGGAATCCGACTCTGGTATCGAGCTGTTCGTTCACTTCGGTATCGATACCGTCGAGCTGAAAGGCGAAGGCTTCAAGCGCATCGCCCAGGAAGGTCAACAGGTCAAGCGCGGTGACACCATCATCGAGTTCGATCTGGCCGTTCTGGAAGCCAAAGCCAAATCTACCCTGACTCCTGTGGTCATCTCCAACATGGACGAGATCAAAGAACTGGTGAAGATGACGGGTGCCGTGACCGTGGGCGAGACCCCGGTGATCCGCATCAAGAAATAAGGCCGCCCGGGCAAGCGCCCGCCGCCGTACAAAAAAACCGAAGCCCAGGCTTCGGTTTTTTTATGGGCGCCTTCCGGCTACTCCTTGCCGAAGACCACCTGGTTGCGCCCGTTGCTCTTGGCTTGATAGAGCGCCTTGTCAGCCACCTGCAGCAGGTTGTCGTTGCTCTGGCCCTTGCCCAGGGTGGCACAGCCCAGGCTCATCGTCAGGGAGAAGCTCTGCCCCTCCCACGCGACGACATGGCCGACAAACTGCCGACGCAACTGCTCGGCCCGCTCGACTACCTGCTCCGCATCCACCCCGGGCAGGATCAGCAAAAACTCCTCCCCGCCCCAGCGGGCCAGGTGCTCCCCGGCTCTCAGCTGACCGGTCATGATGCGTGCCACCTCGCACAATGCCGCATCCCCGGCGGGATGCCCGTAACGATCATTGATCTGCTTGAAATGGTCTATGTCACCCAGGATCACCGAGAAGGGTTCTCTCTGCAGCCAGAGCGCCTGCAGTTGCTGGCCTGCAGCCCGTCGGTTGCCAAGCTCGGTCAGTGGATCGGTACATGAGATCCGGCTCACCTCCTCTATCATGCAGTACAGGTCGTGAATGTCGCGCAGCGTCACTATGTGCCAGCCCGGCATGGCATCGGCCTTGAGCTGGGCCGTGATGGTGAACCAGCGCTGCTGACCGCTCTTGCAGTAGAGCAGGGCGTTCATCTCGGCCACCGCCGCCCCGCTTGCCAGGCTGTCCATCACAGCCTGATTCCAGTTGGAAATAGCCAGGGCCCTGCTCTCTTCATCGCGATAGACGGTGGCAAACCAGCTGGCCATGTCGGGCAGATCCGTCAGGTCGTAGCCCAATTGCGCCACGAAAGCCCGATTCAGGAACCTGTGATGGCGGGCGGGGATCTCCGACAGCCGGGTGGGAATGCTGCCCAGTGTCTCGTTGCAGGCCGACTCCGAGATCAGGATCGGAAACGGAATCACGTCAAAGGAGCGAAACAGGATCTGCTGCAGCTCGGTCAGGATCACGGGATCAGTGATGGTCAAGGCAATTCCCTTCACCTGTTGAGGATTTTATTAAAGGTAAATGAGGGAAGAAGAGGGGTAAAGCCCTCATGCAACTGGACTGAATGCCCTGTTCCAGGCAGCTGGATCTCCAGCTAGTCGCCGCAACGGCAGCCGTTCCCCGATGGCAAAACCTGCTCTTCGACCAACGCTCTGCCGATCTGTTGCAAATAACATGTTAAAAACACACAGAGATCAAGGTTTTGACACATCTTCGCAGTAACATGGAAAAGAGTGGCCCGGAGGCAGGACGCCCACCCGATGAGACCCCCCTTGATGCAATGCGAGCCCCAAGAAGGATATGAACATGTTAAAAAATACCGAACAACGTTATGGCAGCCTGAGCATAGGGCTGCACTGGTTGACCCTGCTGCTGATGATCGCCGTCTATGCGCTGATGGAGTTCAGGGACATCTTCCCCAAAGGGTCGGCCGGCCGCGACCTGATGAAGGAGTTTCACTTCATGGTGGGTCTGCTGATCCTGGCGCTGGTGGTGGTACGCCTGCTGGTGCGCGCGAGCAGCCCCTCACCACGCATCGTGCCCGAGCTCTCCCCCCTGATGCTCACGCTGGCCAAGCTCGCCCACCTGGCGCTCTATGGCTTCCTGATCCTCACCCCGCTGCTGGGCTGGCTGCTGCTGAGCGCGGGCGGCAAGCCCATCCCCTTCTTCGGCCTTGAGCTTCCCGCCCTCATCGCCCCCAACGACGGCCTGAAGGGCACCATCAAGGAGCTGCACGAGACGCTGGCCAACATTGGCTATGCCCTGATTGCCCTGCATGCGGCGGCATCCATCTACCATCACCACGTGCTCAAGGACAACACCCTGACCAATATGCTGCCCGAGCGCAAATAGCCAGCGACGGGTTGCACACCAACAAGAAGGCCCCTTTGACAGGGGCCTTCTTGCTCATGGATGGTGAGGGATGACACACCGTCAGCCGGGCAGCACCACCCGGCTTTCGCCACCGCCGAGGGCCTCCACCCGCACCTGCACGCCGATCCGCTCCACCAGGGTCTGTACGTGGGAGATGACCCCGATCTGGCGACCGGCCGCCTGCAGGGAATCGAGGCTTGAGAGCGCCAGATCCAGGCTGTCGGGATCCAGGGTGCCGAAGCCCTCGTCAATAAAGAGCGATTCGACCTGGGTCTGGCGCGAGGACAGGCTGGAGAGGGCCAGCGCCAGCGCCAGCGACACCAGGAAGCTTTCGCCGCCGGAGAGGGAGTCCACCGAGCGCACCTCGTCCCCCATGTCGAGATCCACCACCTGCAGCGCCAGATCGGTGCCGGGCACCCGCTCCAGTCGATAGCGGGGGGAGAGCTCGGCAAGCTGGGCGTTGGCCTCCAGCAGCAACCGCTCCAGGGTGAGGCTCTGGGCGAAGGTACGCAGCTTGGCGCCGCTGGCCGAGCCGATGAGATCACAGAGCCGCTGCCAGTGATCCGCCACCGCCTGCTGGGCGGCCAGCTCCTCCTGCAGGGTACCCGCCTTGAGGGCAGCTGCCTCGGCCTGGGCCAGCGTGCTCTTGCACTGGAACAGCTGCTCATCGAGGGAGCGGCACGCCGTCAGCCGGCTGTCGAGCTCCTCTGGCGCCAACGCGGCCAGCTCGGGGTGATGCTCGCGGTAACGATCCCGCTTGCTCTCCTCCAGCGCCAGCGCCCGCTGCCGCTCGGTCAAACGGGTACGCGCCTCGGCGCGGGCATCCTCCAGCGCCTGCAAGGCTGCGCGGCGCCCCTTGAGCTCATCCGGGCTCATGGCCAGCAGGCGGCGCAGGTCATATTCGGCGATGCCGAGGCTGCTGGCGTGGGCAGCCCAGCGCCCCAGCACCTCCCGCCGCCGCCGGCTGCTCACCTGCTCCAGATGGCTGAGACGGGCCTTGAGCTCGGTCTGGCGCTCACGCAGGGCGCGGGCCGCCCCCTGCATCATCTCCAGCTCGCTGGCCAGCTGCTGCAGCCGCTGCTGCCAGCGATGCTCGACCAGGGCTATCTCCTCGCCACCCAGACAGGTGGCACGGCTGGTGACCAGCCCCTGCCGTTGCTGTTCATGCTCCTTGTAGTCGCGCTCGAGCTTGTGCAGCAGCTCGCGCTGGGTCTGCAGGCGCGCCTCCTGGGCGCTCAGGGCCGGGGTCAGGCTGGCAATCTCGCCGGCCAGCCGCTCCCACTCGCTCTGGCCGTGCAGCCAGGCCTCGCAGGCCCGCTGCCACTCGTGCCACTGCTGGCTGCCGAGCCACTGGCGCCAGGGCTGGCCCCCCATCTGCTCGTCGAGCCGGTTGCCTCCCTGCTCAAGGTGCTGGCGCAGGGTCGTTTCCTGCTCGCCCATCGCCTTCACCTCCCCTTCCAGGGCGATGCGCTGGCGGTCGGCCTCCTGCCACTGCTGCTCGAACTGCTGGTGCTGGCTGGCCAGCTGGCTCAGCTGCTGGCGCACGGCCTGCAACTGCTGCTGCCCCTGCTGAGCCTCACGCAGCTGCTGCTGGCTGTGAGCCAGCCCCTGCTCCAGACTCTGGCCGCGGCCGAGCAGGATGCTCATCAATTCGTTCCACTCGATTGGGCTCTGACCTAGCGGCAGCGGATGGCCGAGCAGGGTATCGCCTCCCAGCTGTTGCCAGCGCAGGGTCAGCTGCTCGGCACGGGTCTCCAGCTCAGGCAGATGTTGCTGGCGCACCGTCAGCTGTCGGGCCAGCTCCTGGCGCTCGCTCTCGCACTGAATGTATTGGTGATTGAGTCGCTCCCACTCGAGCTCCAGGCTGCGGACGCGCTCCGCCAGCTGGCCCAGAATACCCGCCACCTGTGGTTGGCTCTGGTGATAGGGGTGCTCCTCGGCGCCGCAGAGGGGACAGGGTTCACCGTCGCGCAAGATGTGGCGATGCTGCTCGAAACTGGCGATGGCGCGGGACTGCTCCAGCGCGTGGCGCGCCTCGTCCCGCTGCAGGGCGAGCCGCTCGCGGGCCGGCGCCAGCTCGTCGCCGAGGATGGCCAGCTTGCCGAGCGCCTGCTCCAGCTGGGCAATCTCCTGCTGCAGGCGACCATGCTGCTCGCCGTGATTGCGGCCATAGTCGGCCAGCTCCAGCAGCTGGCGCAGCTGGCCCAGCTGTTCGGTCTGCCCTTGCCACTGCTCCTGAGCCTTGGCCAGGCGCCCCTCCCACTGCTGCTCCTGCAGCTCGTGCTGTTGCTGCTGCAGCCGCTCCTGCTCGCGCTGCCAGTAGTCGCGCTCCTGCTGCCCCTGCTCCAGCTGGTGCTGCAACTGCCTGAGGGCGCGCAGCTTGTGTTCGCGCAGGGTAAGGAGCTGCTGCAGCCTGTCGGCATCTTCGGCCCAATCCTGCATGGCGGTGAGCAGGGGCTGCCACTGGCGGGCCACCGGCGCCAGCTCCTTGTGCTCCTCAAGCCAGGCGCCCCACTGCTGGTGCTGGACCTTGAGCTGCTCCACCTGCTGGCGCTGCTGGTGCCAGCCCTGCTCAAGGGTGAGCTGCACCTCCCGCTCCTGCGTCCCCTCCTGCTGGATCTTCTGCAGTTGCTGCTGCTTTTCCCGAATGCGGGTATCGAGATCCTGCGCCCGCTTGAGCTCGGGCTGCAGGGCGCCCCACTCGCGCTCGGCGGCGATCTTCTCCGCCAGCAGCTGTTGCTCGGTGAGGGCGCTCTGCTGGGTCTGCTCCTCCAGCTTGCCAAGCTCGGGACCGAGCTCGGCGAGCAGTTTCTCCTGCTGCTGCACCTCCAGGGTGAGGCGAGCCAGCTCGTCGTGATCGGCGCGGGCCACCTGGGCCTGCTCGGCGCGGGCGAACTCCTCGCGATCGGGGGCGGCTGCACTGTGGGCCACCTCGGCCGCGGCAAGGGCCGCCTCCCCCTCCTCACAGGCCTGCAACTGGGCGACGATGCGGCCATTGAGGTCGCGCAAGTCCTGCATCAGTTGCTGTTGTTGCTGCTCGTGTTTGAGGCTGGTGGCGAGGCTCACCTGCTGGCTAACCCACTGCTCGCGGGTCGCCTCGTCCATCAGCGCCACATCGCCGAGCCGCTGGCTGATGGAAGCCAGTTGCTGCTGCTCCTCCCGCGCCCGTTCATGGGTCTGGACTGAAATGGCGGAGTAGAGCTCGGTGCCGGTCATCCGTTCGAGCAGGGCCGAACGCTCGTCGGCGCTCGATTTGAGGAAGGCGGCAAACTCCCCCTGCGGCAGGATGACGGCGCGGCGAAACTGCTCCCAGGAGAGTCCCACCAGCTCGTCGATGCGATCCTGCAGCTCCCGCTTGCTGCCACTGAACACCTGGCCCGACGCCACGTCGGTCAGGCTGCGCTCCTGGGCCTGAAAGCGCCCCTCGGCGCGGTTGCGGGCCCGGCGCACCGCCCAGCGGGCCAGCCAGACGCGGCCGTCACAGCCGCGAAACTGCACCTCGGCAAAACCGCTGGCGTAACCGCGGCTGAGGATGCCGCGCACGTCGTTGGCCTTGAGCTTCTCCTCGTCATCCATGCGGCCCACTTCGGCCACGTTCTTGCGATTGGCGATAAAGCGCGGCATCTCGTCGTAGAGCGCCAGGCAGATGGCATCGAGCAGGGTGCTCTTGCCGGCGCCAGTATTGCCGGTGATGGCAAACAGGCCGGCGGCCCCCAGGGCACCACCGGCAAAATCGATGATGAATTGACCGGTCAGGCTGGCGAGGTTCTCACCACTCAAAGAGAGGATCTTCATACGCCACACGCCTCCATCCATACCGACCCGATATCGCGCGTGCTCTTTCCCCCATCAGCCCGAGTATTGCCGGTGATGGCAAACAGGCCGGCGGCCCCCAAGGCGCCACCGGCAAAATCGAGGATAAAGGGACCGGTCAGGCTGGCCAGATTCTCCCCTGACAGCGACAAGATTTTCATGCATTAGCCTCCTTCACCTGTTCCAGGATCTCTTCAAACGACGTCACCAACTCGGCCTCCGGCTCCCCATCGAACTGACGCTGATAGCAGAGGCGAAACACTTCTGTGGGGGAGAGCTCATCCAGCCGGCGCTGGCCGGAGCCGTCCGCCAGCCCCAGCCCCGAGCCCTGATAACTGGTCGTGATGCGGGCCAGGCGCACCGGCTTGTCGCCGATGGCGGCCAGCACGCGCTCGCGGATGCGGGCCTCGGGTTTGGGCAGCAGCAGCCGCACCTCGAGGAAGGGCTGTGCCTGCTGCGGGCAAGCGGGCAGCGCCAGCGCCTCAATGGCCTGGAGCGCCTCGTCGAGGCCGCTCTGGGGCAGCCGGATCATCTCCACCGCGCGGGGCACAGAGATCCGCTCAAGGCGGGCCAGCTTGCCCCCCTCAAACGTCACCTCCAGCACCTGATGGTTGTAGTTCGCCTCGGCCAGCGAGAGCGGCAGCGGCGAGCCGCTGTAGTGCACCCCCTCGGCCGGACTCTGGGCCAGGTGCAGGTGGCCCAGCGCCGTGTAATCGGCGGCGGCAAACAGCTCGGCAGGCAGGGCGTGCTGGTTGCCGCCGAGCACCCGCCGCTCAGAGAGCTCGGAGAGCTGGCCCGCCGCCAGATAGGCGTGCCCCATGGCGATCAGGGCCTGATCCGGATTGCAGCGCGCCCGCCCCTCGCTCAGCACCGCTTCATAGACCTGGCGTACCCCTTCGATGAGTCTGTCCTGCCCCTCGCTGAGCCCTTCCGGGCGCAGATCGCTGCTGCGCAGAAACGGCACGGCGGCGCACCAGGCGGCCACCTCGCCGTTTTTGCCTCGCAGCGGCACCAGCAGGCGCTCGGTCTCGAGGCGCCCCTCGTCGTCCCGGCTGATGCTGCCCACCAGATGCAGGTCGAAGGCGCGCAGCAGCTCGTGGGGGGCATCCAGCTTGGAGGGGGAGTCGTGGTTGCCGCCGATGAGCACCATCTCCAGTGCCGGGTGCTCGGCGCGCAGCCTGGCCAGAAAGCGGTAGAGCTGCTGCCAGGCGCTGGCGGGGGGATTGGCGGTGTCGAACAGATCGCCCGCCACCAGCAGGGCGTCGATGTCACGGCGCTTGATGGTGTCGGCCAGCCAGTCGAGAAAGGCATCGTGTTCAAAGCGGCGGTCATGGCCATGGAGTTGATGGCCAAGGTGCCAGTCGGCGGTATGCAGGATCTTCATGAAAAAACGGCTCGTATGGAGGTGGTGCCAGCAGCACCCGATGCAGACAAGATGAGGATATGCCTCCCTTTTTTCAAGCCGGACAGGGTGCTGGCGTCAGATTCAGGCGGGCTCGCAGCACATCTGGTACTGGGGATGACCGGTGAGCGGGTCGGCCAGCTCCCCCTCGATCACGAAACCGTGGCGACGATAGAAGCGCACCGCCTGATCGTTTTCCACGAAGACCCGGGCATGCAGCCTGGCCCCCTTGGACTTGGCCTCCTGCAGCAGGGCATGACCCACCCCCCGCCCCTGACGGTCAGGGCGCACAAACAGGGCGGCCAGATAGTCATCCACCAGCGCCATGAAGCCGAGCAGCTCGCCGCGCTCCTCGAACACCCAGATGCGGGCGCGATCGAGATAACGGGTGCGCAGATCTTCCTGCGCCTGCCACCAACAGGAGGCATCGACAAAATCATGGGCCTGCAGGGAGGCCAGCAACCAGATCTCGACGATCTCGTCCATGTCGTCAGACCGACTCGCCCTCAGCATATTGGTATCCTTGTTAACAACCTTAACATTCGCAGTCTAGGGGAGTTTGATGACGGCTTTGGGGACGGATATGACTCCCTGTGAAGTCGATCGCCCTTTATTTAACAAGAATGATTGGCTGATCACAAAGCGCCTCTCTAGTACAATGCCCGCCGGACAATCTATGAGACCGAGGACGCCATGTGGTTTAAAAACCTGCAGATTTATCGCTTTACCCGCCCCTTCGAGCTGACCGTCGAGCAGCTGGAAACCCAGCTGGAAGCCTGTGCCTTCACCCCGTGCGGCAGCCAGGACATCTCCCGGTTCGGGTGGGTCAAGCCCCTTGGCAAATTCGGCTCCACCCTGACCCACTCCGCCGCCGGCCACATCCTGCTGTGCGCTCGCAAGGAAGAGAAGATGCTGCCCGGCACCGTGGTCAAGGAGATGCTGGCGGAGAAGGTAGAGGCGATCGAGTTCGAGCAGGGCCGCGCCCTCAAGAAGAAAGAGAAGGAAGCGCTCAAGGAAGAGATCATGCACACCCTGCTGCCGCGCGCCTTCAGCCGCACCAGCCAGACCTTCGCCTGGATCAATCCGGCCGACAACCTGATGGTGGTGGACGCAGGCTCCGCCAAGAAGGCTGACGATCTGCTGGCCCTCTTGCGCAAGTCCATCGGCACCCTGCCGGTGGTGCCGGTGGCCCTCAAGAACCCGCCCGAGATCACCATGACCGAGTGGCTGAACGAGGGCAACCTGCCCGCCTCCTTTACCCTGGAGGACGAGGCCGAGCTGCGCAGCGCCATGGAACACGGCGGCATCATCCGCTGCAAGCAGCAGGATCTGATGAGCGACGAGATCAAGAACCACCTGGCCAACGACAAGCTGGTCACCAAGCTGGCCCTCAACTGGGGCGAGACCCTGAGCTTCGTGCTGGGGGATGACCTCTCCATCAAGCGCCTGAAATTCAGCGAAGAGCTGCGCGAGCAGAACGACGACGTCACCAGCGAAGATCCGGCCGCCCGTCTGGATGCCGACTTTGCCCTGGTCACCGCCGAGCTGGCCCAGTTCATCCCGGCCCTGTTCGCCGCCCTGGGCGGTGAAGAGCAGTCCATCTAAGCGAATTGGCTCAGCCTGATTGCAAAAAACCGCCTCCGGGCGGTTTTTTATGGGCGGGCGCCGGTGCGACTTGTTGATAGATGAGTAACTTGTTGATCTGATTCAACAACTTGAGTCATTAGCGCCAATCGTGACATAGTCCCCCCTCATGCTCATAAAACAGACAAGGAGAGTGTCATGTTGCGCAAACCGCTGGGGCTGGCCATCGCCCTCGCTCTGCTGGCCGGCTGCGCCGCTCAGCAGAGCCCGCAAACGCCCCCCGCCCACACCCTGATCGCGCCGGAGGCCGCCAGCGGCTGGCAGGACAAACAAGGCTGGCAGGGCCACGACTTCATGGTGGCTGCCGCCAACCCGCTGGCGGTGGAGGCGGGCTACCAGATGATCCAGGCCGGCGGCAGCGCGGTGGATGCCGCCATCGCGGTGCAGCTGGTATTGACCCTGGTGGAGCCGCAATCCTCCGGCATCGGCGGTGGCTCCCTCAAGCTGGTGTGGGACGGCAAGCAGGTAGCCGCCGTGGATGGCCGCGAGACGGCCCCCGCCGCCGCCACCGATCAGCTGTTCATGAAGGATGGCAAGCCGATGGCCTTCTACGACGGCGTGGTGGGCGGGCGTTCGGTGGGCGCCCCCGGCACGGTGCGGGCACTGGCGCTGGCCCACCAGCGCTATGGCAAGCTGCCCTGGGCTGCGCTGTTCCAGCCCGCCATCACCCTCGCGGAGCAGGGATTCGTGATAAGCCCGCGGCTGGCCGCGCTGCTGGCCAAGGATCCCTATCTTGCAAAAGACCCGGATGCACGGGCCTACTTCTATCAGGCCGACGGCACCCCCAGAGCGGCGGGCAGCCGGCTGACCAACCCGGCGCTGGCCAAGGTGCTGCGTACCCTGGCAAGCCAGGGGGCGGACGCCTTCTATCGCGGCCCGCTGGCCGAGGCCATGGTGGCCAAGGTGCACGCCCACCCGACCAACCCGGGGGTGCTGAGCGCCGTCGATCTGGCCAGCTACCGCGCCAAGCTGCGCGACGGCCTCTGCTTTGACTATCGCCAGAGCCGGGTGTGCGGCTTCCCGTCCCCCTCGTCCGGCACCATAGCCCTTGGCCAGATCTTCGGCATGCTGGAGAGCCGCGACATGGCGGCCCTCAAGCCGGTACAAGGGGAGCAGGGCCAGCCGGCCGCCTCCGCCGAGGCAATCCACCTCTACAGCGAGGCGGCGCGGCTCGCCTTTGCCGACCGCAACCAGTACGTGGCGGACAGCGACTATGTGGCGGTCCCCGTCAGCGGCCTGCTCGACAAACACTATCTGGCCCGGCGCGGCGCCCTGATCGGCGAGCGTTCCATGGGCCTGGCCAACGCGGGCACCCCGCCGCTGGCGCCGGCTCGCGGCCAGGATGCAACCCCTGAGCTCCCCTCCACCAGCCACATCTCCATCGTCGACAAGGCGGGGATGGCGGTCTCCATGACTAGCTCCATCGAGGACGGCTTCGGCTCGCGGCTGATGGTCAACGGCTACCTGCTCAACAACCAGCTCACCGACTTCTCCTTCACCTCGCTGGACGCCGCCGGGCTGCCGGTGGCCAACCGGGTGGAGCCGGGCAAGCGGCCGCGCTCCTCCATGTCCCCCCTGCTGGTGTTCGACAAGGGCAGCGGCGAGCTGGAGATGAGCCTGGGATCACCGGGAGGCTCCGCCATCATCAACTACGTGGGCAAGACGCTGCTGGGCACCCAGGATTGGGGGCTCAACCTGCAGCAGGCGATCAATCTGCCCAACTTCGGCAGTCGCAATGGCCCCACCGAGCTGGAGGCGGGCCGCACCCCGGCCGCCGTGGTCGAGGCACTCAAGGCGAAGGGGCACGAGGTGGTGCTGAGCGAGCAGACCTCGGGCCTGCAGGGGGTGCAGCGCAACGCTGGCGGCTGGCTGGGCGCCGCCGATCCGCGTCGGGAAGGGATCGCCAAGGGCCAGTGAAGTCGCGGTGGTCTGCACCCAACGTTCAATGCAACGAAGCGGCTAGTCGGCCGCTTTTTTGTGAGGCCAGGCTCCACTCGCCCTGGCAAAAAAAATCATCGCCGATTGATTAATGCTGCCAATCCAGGCCAACAAAAGCAGCAAGCCTCACCCAAAAATCATTACTTATTCACATTTAATCGCAAATAATGTTTTAAATGTGGATAAATATTGTCTTTCCACCAAAAACGTATTATTTTTCAACAGAAACGGCAACTGTTGTCCCTCAGACACACCCCGTGCACGGGACCAGCATCTGTCTCTTTCGCCCCCTGCTCATTGACAGCTGCCCTCTTCACCCGCGCGGTGATCTGGTAGCCCCCTGACTGCCATTAGCGAGGTGACGACATGGACCACTCCCTTCCCCTGATTACCACCCTGGTCGGCGGCTTCGTGCTGGCCTACATCCTCGGCATGCTGGCCCAGCGCCTCAAGATCTCCCCCATGGTGGGCTATCTGGCGGCCGGCGTCATCTCGGGCCCCTTCACCCCGGGGTACGTGGCCGACATGAAGCTGGTGCCCGAGCTGGCAGAGCTGGGGGTGATCCTGCTGATGTTCGGGGTGGGGCTGCACTTCTCCTTTCGCGACCTGATGTCGGTAAAGCGGATCGCCATCCCGGGCGCCATCGCCCAGATCGCGGTCGCCACCCTGCTCGGCATGGGGCTCGCCTCCCTGCTGGGGTGGGATCCGGTCGCCGGCCTGATGTTCGGCCTCGCCCTCTCCACCGCCAGTACCGTGGTGCTGCTGCGGGCGCTGGAGAGCCGCCAGAATCTGGAGACCCTGCAGGGGCGCATCGCCATCGGCTGGCTCATCGTCGAGGATCTGGTGATGGTGCTGGCGCTGGTGATGCTGCCCATCATCGCCGACATCCGGTTCGGCGAGCAGGCCATGAGCTGGCAGAGCATAGCGCTGGATCTGGGCTGGACCCTCGGCAAGGTGAGCCTGTTCGTGGCGCTGATGATGGTGGTAGGCAGCCGCTTCATCCCCTGGCTGCTGACCCACACCGCCAGCACCGGCTCGCGCGAGCTGTTCACCCTGGCGGTGCTGACCTGCTCCCTCGGCATCGCCTTCGGGGCGGTCAAGCTGTTCGGCGTCTCCTTCGCCCTTGGCGCCTTCTTCACCGGCATCGTCATGAACCGCTCCGAGCTGAGCCACCGCGCCGCCAACAACACCCTGCCGCTGCAGGACGCCTTCGCCGTGCTGTTCTTCGTCTCGGTGGGCATGCTGTTCAACCCGGCGGTGCTGCTGACCGAGCCGCTGGCGGTGCTGGCCACCCTGTTCATCATCATGTTCGGCAAGTCGGCGGCAGCCTACGCCATCGTGCGGCTGTTTCGCTACAGCAAGCGCACCGCCCTCACCATCTCCGCCAGCCTGGCCCAGATCGGCGAGTTCTCCTTCATCCTCATCGGGCTGGCCATAGTGCTGAAACTGGTGCCGGAAGGAGCCCGTGACCTGATCCTGGTGGGTGCCAGCCTCTCCATCATGCTCAACCCGCTGGTGTTCAACGCCGTCGAGCGCTACTTGGAGAAACAGCCGGACGCTGACAACACCCAGGTGCTGGCCGAGTGCACATGCCCGCCGGTGGAGATGAAAGGCCACACCATACTGGCGGGCTATGGCCGGGTCGGCCGTCTGCTGGTGAGCGGCCTGCAGCAGGCCGGGCGCGAGCTGGTGGTGATCGAGCAGGATCCGCACCGGCTGGAGAGCCTGCGTCAGGCCGACATTCCCCACGTCAACGGCAACGTGGCCGATGACGAGGTGCTGTGCCGCGCCGCCATCGCCGACGCCAGCTGGCTGCTGGTGGCCATCCCCAACAGCTTCGAAGCCGGCGAGGCCATCGCCCAGGCCAGGCTCATCAACCCTACCATCCGGGTGATCGCCCGCGCCCACAGCGACGACGAGGTGAGCTTCCTCACCAGGCAGGGGGCGGACAAGGTGATCATGGGCGAGCGGGAGACCGCCCTCGGCATGCTGGCCCAGGCCACTGCGTAAACTGCCATCCCATCCAGTCAACCAGAGGGGCTTTTGCCCCTCTTCTTTATGGTTGCCGTTATGCCCGTCACTGACGCCGATGCACCGGCCACCGGCGGCGCGCGCCGATATGGCACAGTTTGACTCCCTTTGTCTGCCCCCCAGTCAGGGCCAAGCGCCGCCACGGCCACGAGCCCCCTGCTCACCGCCCCCTCGCCAGCACAAAGCTCCGCCAGCCACCCCCGCCGGCCCGCAGTAGACAGCAGATCCTGCAGCGACCCCCACCGGATTGGGGGAGCACCGCGCCAGATGGACAAATTCGCAGGTCTGCCTCCTTGGCTAGACTGGGCCAGTCGTCTTATGACACCCATTTGGCACATGTGCCCGCAACCAATCTGGAAGGATCCGCCATGAAACCCTTGTTGACTGCCCTCTTGCTCCCCCTGCTGCCCCTCGCCGTACAGGCCGCCGAGCCCGTCTGGATCACGGTCGGTGCCGACAGCGGCGTCGAACTCAAGCAGGTGAAGGCCAAGCTGGCCCCCCTGTTCAGCGCCAGCGGCGCCCCGGTTCAGCTGGCCCAGGTCGAGGCGAGCGAGCTTGGTACCCTCTCTCACCTGATGCACGAAGGCCACCAGCGCTGCGGCGGCTACGTGGTGCACAGCACCCTGGCCGACGCGCTGCAGAGCATGGCCCAGCCCATCAGCCAGAACCTGTTCAGCGCCCCGCCACTGACCCAGGGGGCCAGCGTCAACCGGCTGCTGCCCTATCTGGATCAGGGCAACATAGTCGGCACCATCAGCCAGCTCGCCAGCTGGCGCAACCGCTACTACACCACCACCACGGGGGTGCAGTCGGCTGACTGGGTGGCCGGCCAGTGGCAGACCCTGAGCGCGACCCTGCCCTGGGCCAGCATCAGCCGGGTCAAGCACAGCGGCTATCCGCAGCAATCCGTGGTGCTGACCCTCAAGGGCAGCCGCTACCCGGACGAAGTGGTGGTGCTCGGCGGTCACCTCGACTCCACCGCGGGCTCGGCCCCCAACAGCCGCACCCTGGCGCCCGGTGCCGACGACGATGCCTCCGGCATCGCCACCCTGACCGAGGTACTGCGGGTCATCGCCGAACAGGGTCGCCAGCCGGAGCGCACCCTGCAGTTCATCGGCTATGCGGCGGAAGAGGTGGGGCTGCGCGGCTCCAAGGACATCGCCACTCGCTACAAGGCGGCCAACACCAAGGTGCTGGCGGCGCTGCAGCTGGACATGACCAACTATCAGGGCTCGGCGGAAGATATCGTCTTCATGACCGACTACACCGACCAGGGGCTGACCGGCTATCTGACCCAGCTGCTCGACGCCTATCTGCCCCAGATCCGCTACGGCTATGACAGCTGCGGTTACGGCTGCTCGGATCACGCCTCCTGGCACAATCAGGGCTACCCGGCCGCCATGCCGTTCGAGTCGCGCTTCAACGACTACAACCCCAACATCCACACCGCCCGGGACACCTTGCAAAACTCGGATCCCTCGGCTGCCCACGCCCTCAAGTTTGCCCAGCTGGCCACCAGCTTCGCCATCGAGATGGGCAAGATAAACTGAGCCGCCAAGGAGTAATGAAGCACCTAAAACAAGAGGGAGGCCAGGCCTCCCTCTCTTCTTTTCAAACCTGCCGCTCAGGGCTGTCGATATGCCCCGGCAAGCGGGGGATTGGGGCGCGGCAAGCCTGGCTGCGCGTGGGCCGTGGCGGCCTGCGCATGCAGCCTTTCAAGGCGCTCGAACGCACGCAGCGCGTCATCGCGAGGAGCGGGATCGGCCGGCCAGCAGCTGGTGGGCAGCGCCTGCACACCCAGCAGAGCAAGGGACAACAGCAACAGATAAGGGGCCATCTTGCAGCACTCCGGTGGCAGCAGAGTGTCTATTCTTGTCGGGGACCGATGACGGTTTGATGAAGGGACGGGATCGTCATTTTACAACATTTGACGAGGCGGGCCGGCGCCGAGATACATATGGCGACATTTATGCCAAATCTGCGCTGACCAGTTAATTTATGCCCTAAAAAGTAGCCGGGAGGAAAACGTTATCCCTGAAAAGAAAACGTTATCTGGTCAAAACGTTGTTTCTGGATCATAAAAAGTATCCAAAAACTGGTGTATATTGCACGGCGGAAACTCCTTAACCATGAAGACTGACATGAAAAAGACCAAAATCGTCTGCACCATCGGTCCCAAGACCGAATCCAAAGAAATGCTGGCCAAGATGCTGGACGCCGGCATGAACGTCATGCGCCTGAACTTCTCCCACGGCGACTACGCCGAGCACGGTGGTCGCATCAGCAACCTGCGCGCTGTCATGGCCGAAACCGGCAAGCACGCAGCCATCCTGCTGGACACCAAGGGTCCGGAAATCCGTACCATCAAGCTGGAAGGCGGCAACGACGTGGCCCTGGTCGCTGGCCAGACCTTCACCTTCACCACCGACCAGACCGTGGTTGGCAACAAAGACAAGGTCGCCGTGACCTATGCCGGTTTCGCCAACGACCTGCGCGTCGGCAACCGCATCCTGGTTGACGATGGCCTGATCGGTCTGGACGTCATCGAAATCACCGAGCGCGAAGTTGTCTGTAAAGTACTGAACAACGGCGATCTGGGCGAGAACAAGGGCATCAACCTGCCGGGCGTCTCCATCAAGCTGCCGGCCCTGGCCGAGAAAGACAAGCGCGATCTGATCTTCGGTTGCGAGCAAGGCGTTGATTTCGTTGCCGCTTCCTTCATTCGCAAGAAAGAAGACGTACTGGAAATCCGTGAGCACCTGAAGGCCCACGGTGGCGAGAACATCCAGATCATCTCCAAGATCGAAAACCAGGAAGGCCTGGACAACTTCGACGAGATCCTGGCTGTCTCCGACGGCATCATGGTTGCTCGTGGCGACATGGGTGTCGAAATCCCGGTTGAAGAAGTTATCTTCGCCCAGAAGATGATCATCGAGAAGTGCAACAAAGCCCGCAAAGTGGTCATCACCGCCACCCAGATGCTGGACTCCATGATCAAGAACCCGCGTCCGACCCGCGCCGAAGCCGGCGACGTGGCCAACGCCATCCTGGACGGTACCGACGCAGTCATGCTGTCTGGTGAGTCCGCCAAGGGCAAGTACCCGCTGGAAGCCGTGACCATCATGGCCACCATCTGCGAGCGTACCGATGCCGTGATGCCGTCCAACCTGTCTGCTGCCAACGACAGCAACAAGCTGCGCATCACCGAAGCCGTATGTAAAGGCGCGGTAGAGACCTCCGAGAAGCTGGACGCCCCGCTGATCGTGGTTGCCACTGAAGGCGGCAAGTCTGCCAAGGCCATCCGCAAGTACTTCCCGAAAGCCTGGATCCTGGCCATCACCACCAACAAGAAGACCGCTGCCCAGCTGGTACTGACCAAGGGTGTGGTTGCTCACGTGGTTGACAGCATCGCCTCCACCGACGATTTCTATCGCATCGGCAAAGAAGCGGCCCTGGCCAGCGGCATGGGTCTGAAGGGTGACGTGGTTGTCATGGTCTCCGGTGCTCTGGTACCGAGCGGCACCACCAACACCGCTTCCGTTCACGTTCTTTAATCGGAACTGAACAAGCTGAAAACGGCGCCCGCGGGCGCCGTTTTTTTTATCTCGCCCCCCTGCTGCCCCTTTCTGCCCGGTGTTAGAATCCACGCGGATTTAATCCAAGTGGGACATCTCCCGAATATCGCGTAATAACCCGGAAGTTTTATGCTCTCAATACCGTTCAAAAGAGCCTCGGCCACCCTGTTGCCGCTGCTCTGCTTACTCGTCAGTCTCTGCGCCCCGCAAGCCATGGCGCAGGACGTGCCCCAACGTACCAGCGTACAACGGGCACTCGACGCCCTCGGCAAGTCGGACACCCTCACCGTCAGCCAGCAGGCCGACCAGAAATTCCTGACCGACACCCTCTCCCTGCTCGACAGCATCGAAAAAGAGAAGAGCAAGGCCAGAAGCCAGAACGAGCGCGTCCGCTCCCTGCCGGCCGAGCTGCGCGACATCAGCGCCAGACTGGATGCCCTGACCTAGGGAAGGTGCGAACAAGTGGATCGCACCTTCATCATGAGTAATATGCCCACATTTTAAAATTTCATTACTTCAAAATTCGGACGTATTTACTCCCAAATCTGACTTTTTGTTCCATTACCCCCCCCTTTTCGGGGCTTACCTCGCATTTTGGACGCAGCTACCCCATCCCCGTATCATCTGCTCCACTCGAAACAGATTCGCCAGCGTAAACAACATCGCCAGTTGGTTGTCGTTCTTCCGCAGCCCCTTGTACCGTGCTTTCACAAAGCCAAACTGACGTTTGATGAGCCGGAACGGATGTTCCACTTTGGCGCGGACGCTGGACTTGAGCCTCTCAAAAGCAATTACTGTCTTGTTTTTACGAGGATGCTTTTTGAGTTCCTTGAGTTTGCCAGGGCGCCTGGCAATCGCCCATTCAGCCTTCACATCGGCCAGCTCTTCACGGTTTTCTGCCCCCTGATATCCCGCGTCAGCGAACACAAACTCTTCCTTGCCATGGAGCAGATTCCCCACCTGATTGAGGTCGTGCTCGTTGGCTGACGTGGTCTCCAGACTGTGGGTGAGGCCACTCTTGGCATCAACGCCGATATGAGCCTTCATGCCGAAATACCACTGATTGCCTTTCTTGGTCTGATGCATCTCGGGGTCACGCTCTCCCCGCTTGTTTTTGGTGGAGTTGGGGGCTTCGATGATAGTGGCATCGACCAGCGTGCCTTGCTTCATCATGATGCCAGCGTCACAGAGCCACTGGTTGATGGCCTCGAATAGTTGGCGTGCCAGTTGGTGCTGCTCCAGCAGATGCCGGAAATTCATGATGGTAGTGCGGTCAGGGATAGCCTGGTCCAGGGAGAGTTTGGCAAACAGACGCATTGAGGCAATTTCGTAGAGTGCGTCCTCCATGGCGCCGTCGCTGAGGTTGTACCACTGCTGCATACAGTGAATGCGGAGCATGGTATCGAGTGGGTAGGGACGACGCCCGTTACCAGCTTTGGGATAGACGGGTTCGATGACCCCCAGCATCCTTGGCCATGGGAGCACAGCCTCCATGCGAGCCAAGAATATCTCTTTACGGGTTTTACGGCGTTTGCCATTGAACTCGCAGTCCGCGAAGGTGAGCTGGTGACTCATGCTGAACCTCATCCCTGATGCCAAGTGGGGTTCATGATCTCACATCAAGGACTT
>NZ_NEVB01000240.1:0-20732 GCF_002259925.1 Aeromonas sp. A35_P
CGCTGAGGTTGTACCACTGCTGCATACAGTGAATGCGGAGCATGGTATCGAGTGGGTAGGGACGACGCCCGTTACCAGCTTTGGGATAGACGGGTTCGATGACCCCCAGCATCCTTGGCCATGGGAGCACAGCCTCCATGCGAGCCAAGAATATCTCTTTACGGGTTTTACGGCGTTTGCCATTGAACTCGCAGTCCGCGAAGGTGAGCTGGTGACTCATGCTGAACCTCATCCCTGATGCCAAGTGGGGTTCATGATCTCACATCAAGGACTTGTTCGCACTTTCCTTAGGAAAAGCAGACTCTCTGCTGCCGTTGCGTTTGCCTTGGCGAGCGCGGCAGTAGTGGCCACCCCTGTCTTGGCCGAAGAAGGCCAAAACGTCGAAAAACTCCAGAAGATCAAGGTTACCGGCTCGCGCATCTCCCGTGTCGACGTGGAAGGCGCCACCCCGGTCGTCTCCGTCAGCAAGGCCAAGATCGAACAATCCGGTCAGCAGACCGTGGCCGACTACCTGAAACAAGCCTCCTACAACTCCTTCGGCGGCGTATCCCCCTCCTCCGGCAGCTCTTTCCAGTCTCAGTCTACCGTTGGCCTGCGCGGTCTCGGCGCTGAGCGCACTCTGGTGCTGCTCAACGGCAAACGGGTGGCGGGCTCCCCCACCATGGGCGGTACCTCCATCAACTTGAACACCATCCCCATGGCGGCTGTTGAGCGGGTGGAAGTGAACCTGGACGGTGGCTCAGCCATCTATGGTTCCGACGCCATCGGCGGCGTCGTCAACGTGGTGCTGAAAGAGGGTTACGAAGGTCTGACCTTCCAAGGGCGAATTGGCAGCCCCAGCGAAGACGGCGGTGACGAGAAGAGCGGCTCCATCGTCGCCGGTATTACCGGTGAAAAAGGCTCCCTGATGACTGTCTATGAGCACGACAAGAAAGACGTCATCTACAGCCGTGACCGTGACTACCTCGCCAAGCAAGGCAACGATTCCCCCAGCGTTTACGGCCGCAACGTGGAAGGCATCACAGGCCTGGACGGCAATGGCGATGCCATCTGGAAATATGGCCCTCTGGCGGGCTCCACCAATCCTGATGGCACCTGTAAAGACCCCTTTATAAACGCCGATGGCGGCTGTAACTTCAACTACGGCCAGGTTGCCGCCAAGACAGCCTCTCGCAGCCGTGACACCCTCTATGTGAATGGCCGCTATCACATCAATGACAACGTCGACTTCGTGCCCCAGATCATTGGTTCCCGGGTCGAGAGCTTTGGTCGTTTTGCTCCGGCTGCTGGTGCCTTCACCATAGACCCAGCCAACCCGAAAAATGCGCAGTTTTTCACCGATAACGGCCTGGATGCCGCCGCAACCCAAGGCCTGGGGGAAGCCGCTTACGCCTACTACCGCTTCAACAACGTCGGTACCCGTGACAACCTGGTCACAGACACGACTGGGAGCATAAACTTGGGTTTTGAGGGCACCATTGCTACCGAAAGCGTTGGTGACATGCAGTGGAACGCCGGCTACATGTACTCCAAGACCGACAACAAGGAAAACGGTACTGGTTATGTGCTGAAGTCTGCCGCCCAGAAGGCTGTCGAGGATGGCAAATTTGTCGGTGGTGAGTTTGATGCCTCCACCACGGCTTCCATGGCCGCCGATACCAGCCGTCGCTCCACCATGGACTTCTACCAGTGGTATGCCGGTGTCCAGTGGGACATGGGAGAACTGCCGGCCGGGCCGGTCAGCTGGTACGCCGGCGCCGAATACAACGACTGGGTCTATGCCGACAAGTACGACGCCCAGTCCGAAGCCGGCAACATCATCGGCTCTTCCGGCAACTCCTCCGGCGGTGTTCGTGACGTGACTGCCGCCTATATCGAGTCCCTGGTCCCCATCACGGATCAGATTGAGCTCAACGTGGCCGGTCGCTTCGACAAATACAGCGACTTCGGCAGTGCCTTCTCGCCCAAGACCAGTCTGCGCTACCAGCCGCTGGACAACCTGATGCTGCGCACTTCCTGGTCCCGTTCGTTCCGGGCTCCCAGCCTGAGTGATCTCTACTCTGCAGACTCCTTCTCGGCCGACTGGGCCAAGGACTATGTCTACTGCGAAGCAAACGGTATCTCGGCTGCGGATTGCCCCAACAAACAGTACGATACCACCCGGACTTCAAACAAAAACCTGAAGGAAGAAACCGCAGACACCTGGAACTTTGGCGTGGCCTACAGCCCGCTGGATGACCTGAACCTGTCACTGGACTACTACACAATCAAAATCACCGACGTCATCCAGTTGAACTCTCTGCAGTCCATCATCTATGACGAGCTGAACAACGGTAGCTCCAGCAACATCACTCGTAACAGCCAGGGCAAGATCAAGGGTGCTATTGCTCCCATGGTCAACCTGGGCGAGCTGAACACCAGCGGTCTGGATTTCAAGGCTGACTACAAATACGACCTGAACGTGGCAACCATTCGTTATGACTTCGGTGGTACCTACATCCTGGAGTACAAGGAAGGTCTGTATGCCGGTGGTCCGGTTGTAGACAAAATTGGCCAGAACGGTAAACCGCAGCTGCGCTTCAACACTGGTGTCGGGGTCAATGTGCCGCAGTGGTGGAACATGGACTCCTACCTGAGCGCCAGCTACATCGACTCCCAGAGCCAGGACTACATTGCCGATACCGGTGAGGAAGTGGGTCATATCGCCTCCCAGACCACCTGGAACCTGAACGTCGGTGTAGATGCCCCCTGGGACGGCAAGATCCAGGTCGGTGTGAAGAACATGTTCAACGCGGGCCCGTCCCTCGAGAGCGATGGCTTCACCTACGACGAAGATGTGTACAGCATCGACGGACGTATCTACTACCTCGACTACACCCAGAAGTTCTAATCAACTGCCGTTGATATACCAACCTAAGCCGGCCCGGTCGGGCCGGCTTTGCCCAACGTCCAAGGAAGTTACGGAGATAGGGTAATCCTATGAAAACAAGGACAATTACAATGAAGAAAGCGCTCCTCGGCAGCCTGGTTTCTGCTGCCTTGCTGACCAGCTTCAATCTGAGTGCCGCCTCTGCCAGCCAGGCAGTGGACGCTCAAGCCGCCACCGACAATGCATCCAAAGTTTCCCAGCAGAAGATCGACAACTACGCCGAGTCTGCCGAATCCGCCCTCGCCCAGTACAAGGCCGCCCTGCGTCAGGTCGACAGCCTGCGTACCTACAACGAGCAGGTGGGCAAGATGGTCGACTCCCAGAGCAGCGAACTGGCCTCCATGCAGCGCCAGATCGCCCAGATCGATCAGACCAGCACCGAAGTGGTGCCCTTGATGCTCAAGATGATCGACTCCCTCGACCAGTTCGTCTCGCTGGATCTGCCGTTCCAGAAGGTTGAGCGGGAGGACCGCGTGGCGGCCCTGACCGACCTGATGAACCGGGCCGATGTCACCATCTCCGAGAAGTACCGCAAGATCCTGGAGGCCTATCAGATCGAGGAGGGCTTCAGCCGCACCATCGAGTCCTACAAGGCCAGCCTGGACAAGGATGGCAGCGAGAAGACCTACGAGTTCCTGCGCGTCGGCCGCATCGCCCTGCTTTACCAGTCCCCGGACGGCCAGGAAACCGGCATGTGGAACAAGCAGACCCGCCAGTGGGAAGAGTTGCCCCAGGAGTATCGCAGTGCAGTGGAACAGGGCCTTCGCATCGCCAAGAAGCAGGCGCCTCCCGCCCTCATCAAGCTGCCGGTTCAAACTGCGGAGAAAGCATCATGAAAGGAATCAAACTTGCCATCGCCTCGCTGATCGCGGGCGCTACCCTGGTCACCCTGCCGGTGACCGCCGCCGAAAAACCGGTGGATCTGAACGCCCTGCTCAATCAGGTCAAGGCCGCCAGCACCACTGAATCCCAGCTCAACAAGGAGCGGGAAGCCCGCTTCCTGGCCGACAAGAACGAGCAGGCCGCCCTGCTGGCCAAGGCCAAGGCGGATCTCACCGCCGAGATCGCCAAAGGCGAGCAGCTCAAGGCCACCTTCGATGCCAATGACAAGCAGCTCACCGAGCTGACTGAAACCCTGCGCCAGCGCTCCGGCAACATGGGCGAGATGTTCGGCGTACTGCGCCAGTTCGCCGGCGAGTTCAAGGGGATCTTCAACGCCTCCGCCCGCCGGGTCGAGCATCCGGAACAGACCGCCCTGCTGACCCGCCTGGCCGAGAGCAAGGAGCTCCCTTCCAGCGATGACCTGACTGCCTTCTGGACCACCACCCTCAGCCGCATGGTCGAAGGTGGCAAGGTGAGCCAGATCCCGGCCACCGTGGTTTATGGCGAAGGCAACCAGGCCGAGAAGACCGTCACCCAGATCGGCGAGTTCAATACCCTCTCCGAAGGCAAGTACCTGACCTTCGTGCCGGAGACCGGCAAGTTCGAGCAGCTCTCCCGTCAACCCGAAAGCAGCGTGCTGGAACCCATCGCCGCCTTTGAACAGGGTGGCGGCGAGGTCAAGCCGATCTTCATCGACCCGTCCCGCGGCGTGATCCTCTCCCTGCTGGTACAGTCACCGACCCTGAAGGAGCGTATCGACCAGGGTGGCTCAGTGGGCTACGTGATCCTGGCGCTGGGGGTCATCGGCACCCTGCTGGCGCTGTTCTGCGGTGCTCGCCTCTCCCTCATCGGCGGCTCCATGCGCAAGCAGCTGAAATCCGATCAGATCATCAAGGGCAACCCCATCGGTGAAATGCTGGGTGCCTATCAGGCGCACCGTGGCGACAACATCGAGGATCTGGAGTCCAAGCTCGACGAGATCATCCTGCGCAACGTGCCCAAGTTCGAGAAGGGTATCAGCCTCATCAAGCTGATCGCCTCGGTCGCCCCGCTGCTGGGCCTGCTGGGTACCGTGGTCGGCATGATCGCCACCTTCCAGGCCATCACCCTGTTCGGTACCGGCGATCCCAAGCTGATGGCAGGCGGTATCTCCGAAGCCCTGGTCACCACCATGCAGGGTCTGGTGGTCGCGGTGCCCATGCTGTTCCTCTACACCATCGTACAGACCCAGAGCCGCCGTCTGATCCAGGTGCTGGAAGAGCAGAGCGCCGGCTTCGTCGCCCGTTACCAGGAACGTCTGCACGCCTCCAAAGCCGCAGCGTAAGGAGTCACCCATGTGGTTCTGGTTGATTGAAGAAGTCGAGTCGGTCCGCCGGTTTCTGGGATTGGGGGGCGACGTGCTGGTCGCCCTGTTCTTCCTGACCCTGATGATGTGGGCCCTGCTGCTGGAGCGCTGGTTCTACTTCATGGCGGTCTACCCGCAACAGGTGAAGCAGACCAAGGCCGCCTGGCTGGCCCGCAGCGATCACCTCTCCTGGTCTGCCAGGCAGATCCGCCGCGAGCTGGTCTCCCGGGTGGCCATGGCGGTGGACAAGGGGATGCCGGTCATCAAGGTGCTGATCGCCCTCTGCCCGCTGATGGGACTGCTCGGGACCGTGGTCGGCATGGTGCAGGTGTTCGACACCCTGGCCATCACCGGCACCGGCTCCCCGCGGGCAATGGCCTCAGGGATCTCCAAGGCGACGGTACCGACCATGGCGGGCATGATTGCCGCCCTTTCCGGTCTGTTTTTTGTCAGCCGGCTCGATCACAAGGCCAAGCTGGCCGTGCAGAAGCTGGAAGACAACCTGAAACACGGCTGATGCAGGATGCACTCCCCCGCCGGACCCGGTTCTGGCGGGGGCACAGAACAAGCAAGGAGTTTTTGCCATGAGAAAACGTCACAGCGACAGCAGTGCTGATGAGGCGGCCATCGATTTGACCCCCATGCTGGACATAGTGTTCATCATGCTGATCTTCTTCATCGTCACCACCTCGTTCGTCAAGGAGTCCGGCGTGGAGATCAACCGCCCGAGCGCCAGCACGGCCGAAACGGTGAAGAAGGGGAACATCATGGTCGCGGTCCGCGAGAACGGCCAGGTCTGGGTCGACAAGCGCATCGTCGAAGTGGGTGCCGTGCGTGCCAATATCGAGCGGCTGCGGGCGGAGAACCCGGAGAGCGCCGTGGTGATCCAGGCCGACAGCGAATCCCGTTCCGGTCTGGTGGTCCAGGTCATGGATCAGATCCGCATGGCCGGTGTCCAGAACATCTCCATCGCCGCCGACAAGAGCAGCTGATGCCGGAGCGAATGCCATGAGATACCTGATATCGTTAGCGGTCTCCTGCGTGGTGGTGTTCTTCCTGTTCCTGGGAATGAACAAGCTCATCACGCCGGATCACCGGGAGCTGGTGGAGAAGGAGGACGTCACCATGACCGACTTCATCCGCCTCAAGCCTCAGGAGACCCTGCAAGAGAGACAACGCGAGCTGCCCAAGCCGCCGCCCCCGAAACGCCCGCCGCCCCCTCCCGAGATGGAAGTGGCGAGCACGGATCGGCCGCAGATGGATAGCTCCCCCATGGACATGCCCAAGCTCGACATCCCGGTCAACATCGGCGGCGGCAACGCCCTCGGTGCTTACAGCACCGGCGGTGGTGGCGGTGGCGTGGGCGGCAACAACGGTGCCATTCCGCTGGCGACCTTCGAGCCCATGATGCCCCGCAAGGCAGCGCTGGCCGGCCTCGCTTCCGGCAAGGTGCTGGTGGAGTTCACCGTCACCGAGCGCGGCACCGTCAGCAACGTGCGGATCGTCAAGGAAGAGCCACGCAGCTACGACCTCGGCAAGGAGGCGCGCAAGACCATCGCCAAATGGACGTTCAAACCGGCCATGGTGGATGGCAAGCCGCAGGCTTCCCGCATGCAGCAAGAGATCGAGTTTGCGGTCAACTAAGGAAGGTGGCGATGAAAAAGTTACATACCCTGATCCTCGCCCCGGTCGCCATGGCGGTGCTGCTCAGCACCGCCGGTTGGGCCGCCGAGCAGCCAGCCCTCTCTGATCGCGCCTATCGTGCGGTCAACAAGGCGCAGGCACTGATCACCGAGAAGAAATACGGCGAGGCCAATGCCAAGCTGCAGGAGGCGCTGTCCGGCGCCGGCGAGCGGGTCTACGACAAGGGGGTCATTCTGCAGACCCTGGGCTTCGTGGCGGCGCAGCAGGAGAAGTACGGTCAGGCGACCAAGTACTTCGCCGATGCCATCGCCACCGGCGGGCTGCCCCAGCCGGTGGCCCAGCAGGTGCGCTACAACCTGGCTCAGCTCTACATGGCGGAGGGGAACTTCAAGGCCTCCATCAGCACCATGAACCAGTGGTTCGCGAGTCTTGGCAAGGACGAGAAACCGACCCCGCACGCCTACATCACGCTGGCCAACGCCCATGTGCAGCTCAAGCAGTATCGAGAAGCCATTCCGGCGGTGGACAACGCGATCAAGCTCTCCGCGGGCAAGGCGCCGGAGTCCTGGTACCTGCTGAAGATGGCGGCCCACTACGAGCTGAAACAGTACAAACCGGCCACCGAGGTGCTGACCATATTGGTCGACCGCTACCCGGAGAAGAAGAAGTACTGGACCCAGCTGTCGGCCATGCACATGCAGGCGGGCAACGATGCCAAGGCCCTGGCGGCGCTGGAAGGCGCCTACAACCTCGGCATGCTGACCGAAGCCAGCGAGCTGCAGCGCCTCGCCAACTACCTGGCCTTCGCCGGCATTCCCCACCGCGCCGCCCGCGTGATGGAGAAGGCGATGAAGGAAGGAGCCATCGAGAGCAACGCGGCCAACTACAAAACCCTGGCCAACTACTGGCACCAGGCCAAGGAGCTGGACCCGGCCATCGACACCCTGGCCAAGTCCTACAAGCTGGCCCCCAGTGCCGATCTGCAGTTGAAGATGGCGCGCATGATGATCCAGAGCAAGCGCTACCAGGATCTGGTGGCCTTCGCCGCCAAGCCTGCCGCCAACGCCAGCGGCGAGCAGCGGGCGGATCTGAAGTTCCTGACCGGGGTCGCCTATTTTGAGCAACAAAAGCCGAAGGAGGCACTCTCCGCCTTCACCCAGGCTGCCCAGAACGGCAACGTCAGCGGCCGCGCCACCCCCTGGATCAGCTTCTTGAAAGAGCAGCAGGGCGGCGCCGTCACCCAGTAACCAAGCCGCGTGCCGGCCGGGGCCATGCGCCCCGGCAAGGCACGCAACAACACCCGGCAGGACGGGCTCCCGCCCTGCCGATCAACAACAAGGGGATTACCCCGCAGATTGCCTTGGTGGCAATTGGCCGCTCCCCGGAGCGGTCTTTTTTATGCCCCTGCTTTTATTACCCGCCATAAAAAATCCGGAGCCTGGGCTCCGGATTGGGTCATTGCCTTGCGAGAGAACAGGCCATGCAAAGTGCCGGCCTGCCGCTCAAGCGATCATCAGTAGCTGCACACCAGTTTCCAGCTGCCATCGCCCGCCTTGGGCTCGCTGCTGGTCCACCAGTTGGCCTGCCAGACCGCCTTGTTGTTGGTCATACGATCACCGCCGTTGGCGTGATCCCCCTGTGGCCAGGTCGGATAGGCCTTGTAGGCGGCCGGGTTGACGTTCTGGCTGCTGCAGGTGGTACCGCTCGGGTTCTCACCGCCGCCACTGCTGCCCAGCACGGCCTCCGGCAGGGTCGGGAACTCGGCCTTGAGGCCGGCAGTCTGGGTGCCGCTGATGATGCGGATACCGCTCGGCACACCGGCGGCCGGCAGATAGTAGGTCATCGCCACTTCCACGTCGCTGCCCGGCGCCCACGCCTTCCAGGTCGGCAGCGTAAAGGCCGCCTTGTGGAAGTCATTCTCGCCCGCGATGCCGTCGGAGTTCTGGTTGCCGCCGCTCTCCACCACTTTCAGCCCCATCCCGCTCTGGTCGGTGATGGTGTCAGAGGTGGAGGTGGGCACCAGGAACTCGATGCGGGTACCGCCCGGAATGGTCTGGGTCGAGTTGTTGGTGAGTTTCAGGGTCGGGTTGATCGGGTAGTTGGAATCCCCCTCCTTGAAGCCGGAGAGGCTCACCGCGATGTCGAGCTGGGCAGTTGGCGCCGCCAGATCGTTCTGCCTGGTGTCGTACTTGGTCGCCTTGGCAAACTTGTCGTAGGCGAGCGTGGTCAGGGTATCCCCCATGCCGTACTCGTTCTTGGCCGGATCGAAGGCGTAGTCACCCGCCATCTCCCAGAACATGACCCCGCCCAGGCCGCGCTTGATGATGTAGTCGAGCTTGTGGCCCATGGACTCTTCATCCTCGGTGGAGAGGAACACCTTCTTCTCTTCGTTCCACAGCCAAGGTGCCTGCGCCTTGTCATCGTAGTAACGCACGTACTTGCCCTGCATCACGTGAGCTGGGTTGTTGGGATCCAGACCCCAGGCCTGACCGTAGCTCGGCATGGTGGTGATACCCAGGCTGGCGGCGTTCTCCAGGTTCTTGGCGTGCCACATGGGCACGGCACCGCCGCCGATCTCCTTGCCGTTCTTGTCGAGATCGTGCCAGATGTTGTCGATGCCGACCGCCCCGTTGCCGCACGGAATGGTGCTGCCACCGGTGCCCGGCTGACAATCGCTCTGGCTCGGCAGTGCGGCCTTGCCGCCCAGACCGTGGGTACCACCGCTGACCCCTTGCCAGCCACGAGTGTAGTAAGGCACGCCCACGTTGATCTTGCCGGCCGCCAGGGCGCCACGGAAGTAGTGGGCAGACCAGGCCGCGTTGAGGTAGCCGATGCCGCCAAACTGGCTCTGGGTATAGACGCCCCAGTGAGCGAGTTCGGCATCCGCCTTGTTGTCGAACAGGGCGGCGTTGTGACCGACGAAGTTGTTCCAGGCGCCGTGGAAGTCATAGGTCATCAGGTTGACGTAGTCGAGGTACTGGGTGACCTGGAAGTTCTCCATGCCGCGCAGCAGGTAGGCCGAGGCCGGCGAGGCGATGGTCAGCATGTACTTGCGACCATCCTCGCTGCCGGCGCTGTCGAGCTTGCTGCGCAGGGTCTGCATCAGCACCTTGTAGTTGGCAAACAGCTTGCCGCGGCATTGGTTGGAGAGCGGGAAGTCGTTGGGGTTGCCCGCATCCTTCATGGAGGTGGGATACTCGTAGTCCACGTCGACCCCGTCAAAGCCGTACTGGCGGATGAAGCTCACCGCCGAGTTGGCAAAGGCGTTGATGCCGTCGGTGTTGACCGAGCAGTCACCCTTGGTGGTGGCGGTATAGAAGCCGCGGGTATCGGCCCAGCCCCCCACCGAGATCAGGGTCTTCACGTCCGGATACTGCTTCTTGTACTTGGACAGCAGGTTGAAGTGGCCCTGGTAGGCAAACTCCGGATCCATCTCGGCACCCGGCACCCCGTCCCAGGTCATCTTGGTCGCCGAGTCATCCACCTTGATGGTGTGGCTCTGCTCGTCCACCGCCGCGAAGGCGTAGTTGATGTGGGTGATCTTGTCCCAGGGGATGTCGCTCACCAGGTAGGAGGGCAAGCCGTTCTTGCCGGTACGCCAGGAGGTGAAGTAACCGATGACCCGGCGGGCGTGGTCATCCCCCATGCACTCGTAGCCATCCGGGCGGTAGATCTGGCGAATGTCGCAGGAGAGGTTGCCACCGGTGGGCGGCAGGGCGGCCTCTTCCACCTGCACATCGACCTGGGCCGACTCGCCGCTCAGGTTCTCCTTGTCGGTCGCCACCAGCTTGAGGCCGGCCAGCCCCTTGCTCTGGGGCGTCCAGTTCACCTGCCAGGGAGCGCTGGTGTCCTCTCCCACCTTCTTGCCATCGACGAACAGCTCAACCTTGGCGACGTCGTCGTTGGCATCGGTGACGTTGCCGCTCACCGCCACGCTGCGACCCAGAGTCACCTTGGCGCCGGCGGCGGGGCTCGCGATGCTCACCTTGGGTGCCTCTGGCGCCACCACGGCGGCGACCTTGAAGCTGGAATCCGCTTCGCTCAGCACCTTGCCGTCTTTATCCAGCGCCCGCGCCTTGAGGGCGTGAGCGCCGACACCGGCGGCACGCCAGCTGCCATTCCAGGGCGAGGCACTCGCCGTGGCGACCAGGGTGCCGTCGATGAGGTACTCGACCTTGACCAACGCCGTCACCGGGCCGCTCAGGGTCACCGCCAGCGCGACGCTGGCCCCTTCGTTGACACTGGCGCCGGCAGCCGGCGAGCTGACGGCCACGCCGAGCGCCGGAGGCGGCACCTCCCCGCCATAGAGTTTCCAGGCATCGGCCCAGACGACCCCCACCCCGGGCTCATAGTGATAGGGCGAGGCCCCGCACCAGCCGGAGTAGGGAAATTCTTTGCACTCATAGAGATTGCCGACGTTGCTGACGATGTCGCCGGCCTTGTAGGCGGTACCGGCCTGATAGGCGGGATAGGCGGCCTGCGCCCAGGCGGGCATGGCAGCCAAAGCCACCAGCATGGCAAGCCTGCTGGGCCTTAGGGTCTGTTGCATATTGTTATCTTCCTTGTTTTGTCTTGGCATTGGTCTCCAAGGCAAAGCACAAGCGCAACCTGCGTGATGGGCGCAGACAACTGGCAATGGACCTGCCACAAACGTCACCCTCACCCTGGGAAGCCCCGCTATCTGGATCGCACGATCTGAAGACCGGAGGCATTGCGTCCCGGCGTCTCGGCCGGTTTGCCCTTTACCTGGGTTCCGTGAGGAACAAGCCGAGTATAGGAATCAACCAGCCGAGTCTCAATCTTCATTCTCGAGGAAAAATATGTGGATGCCAGCGGGATCACATTTTCGCCAATCGGATGAAATAACAAATTTGCCATTAGTTTCATGCTGTTAGCCAAGTCAAAAAAACCGGCATTGCCCTCATTTGTATCCCCGTAATGTGCGTTGGCTCACTGGTACGACATGCCAGAAATGTGACAATGCGCGCCCTTGGCCGATGCGCCAAGGCTATGGAAACACTGGCAAAAAATAAAAAAGGAACAGATATGAAAGGAACACGTACCCTGCTGTCGCTGGCCGTGGGGATTGCGCTCGCCTCTCCGTCCGTCTATGCCGCCGGCTTCAGTTGCCCGGCCGACAGCGACCTCACCCCGATCCCGGTCATTCAGGGCAGCGGTGACAAGAGCCCGCTCATTCCCGCCGGCAAGTTCGAAAGCCCCCAGAGCGTCATGGTCAAGGCGGTGGTCTCGGGTCTGGGCGAGAGCCTCAACAAGGGGTTCTACCTGCTGGATGTGCAGGGCGACGGCAACCCCCAGACCTCGGACGGCATCTTCGTCTACCTCAACGACAAGAACTTCGCCAGCAAATACCCGGACATCAAGCCGGGCGCCGAAGTCTGCCTTGAGGCCAAGGTCGAGGAGTATTACGGCCATACCCAGCTCAAGCCACTGGCTGACAGCGGCACCCCGCGCCTGCAGGTGATCGCCCAGGGCGCAGCCCCGGCCGCCATCCCGCTGCGGGTGCTGGAAAACGAGACCCTGGCCCGGGCGCTGGAGCGCCACGAAGGGATGCGGGTAAGGCTCGATGCCGACAGCGCGCTCAAAATCAGCCGCAACTTCAGCTATGACTACGCCGCCCGACGCAACAACCTGGTGCTCTCCCACCAGGCGCCGCTGATGAAGCCGACTCAGCTGCACGACGCCGACAGCAAGGCCGCCAAGGCACTGGCCAAGGCCAACGCCAACAACCGGGTGTTCCTCGAATCGGACTTCAAGGCCGCCGACGGCAAACTGCCCTGGCTGCCGGCCTGGGAGCCGGAGCAGGGTTACCTGCGCATCGGCGATGCCCCGGTCAATCTGGACGCCATGGTGGGTTACAGCTACAACGAGTACCGGCTGATCGTGCCGCAGGATCAGGTGATCACCGCCGGCGATCTGCTGCGCACCAGCGACAACGACCGCCAGAGCGCTCCGACCCGTGCCGACGGCACCGATCTGCGCGTCGGCAGCTTCAACGTGCTCAACTACTTCACCAGCCACTCCAGCGTGGGCGGTGCCCTCAACGTGCTGTGCAAGGATCAGGCTGATGCGGACAGCGCCAAGGGCTGCAACCGCGGCGCCAAGAACCTGGAAGATTTCCAGAAGCAGCGTGCCAAGATCGTCAACGCCATCACCGAGATGGATGCCGACCTGCTCGGCCTGATGGAGATGGAGAACAACGGCTTTGACAGCCACTCCGCCATCAGCGACCTGGTACAGGCCCTCAACGCCCAGCAGAAAGAGGCGGGCAAGCAGTACGCCTTCGTCACCCTGCCCAAGGCACTGCTGCAGGGCGAGCGCTACTTCGGTAGCGACGCCATCATGGTGGCCATGCTCTACCGGCCGGCCAAGCTGGCACCGCAAGGGGACGCCAACGTCATCACCCTGCCGGTGCAGAAATACCTGGATGCCAAAGGGGTCGAGAAGCAGGCTTCCCAGCGTGACTCCTTGGTGCAGACCTTCACCGTCGAGGGCAGCAAGGATCCGCTGACCCTGGTGGTCAACCACCTCAAATCCAAGGGCTCCGGCTGCCTGGAGAACCTGGACGGCAAGGAGCCGGCCGATCTGCAGGGCAAGTGCACCGAGTTCCGGGTCAGTGCCGCCAAGGTGCTGGGCGAGGCGGTAAGCAAGCTGCCCGGCCAGGTGCTGCTGGTGGGCGACTTCAACTCCTACGCCCGGGAAGATGCGATCCGGGTGCTGACCGACTATGTGCCGACCGACGGTCAGCGCAAGATAGTCTCCGCCTCCCAGACCTTCCTCGGCGACCAGGTCTTTGAGCAGACCGGCAGTGAAGTGGCCAAGAGCTACGGCCTGGTGGACATGAACGTCAAGTTCAACAAGGAGAAGGCCATCTCCTACAGCTACGAGGCCGAGCTCGGCACCCTGGACTATGCCCTCGCCAACCCGGCGCTGGCCGGCAAGGTGATCGCCGTGGCCGACTGGCACATCAACTCGTTCGAGAGCAACCTGTTCGAGTACGGCCGGGGCTTCACCGGCGACATGATCAAGTCGGACAACCCGTTCAGCGCCTCCGACCACGACCCCATCATCGTCGACCTCAAGCTGAAAGAGGAGAGCAACGGCGGTGGCGGTGCCATGGGCGCCCTGCTGCTGGCCCTGCTGCCGCTGGCCTGGCGTCGCCGCCACGGCTGATGACCCTTGCCATCAAGTCACAAGCCCGCAGCGATGCGGGCTTTTTTATAGATCGTCGGCACGGCCGGTGAACGGAGCGCAAAACAAAAAGGCCACCGCAGTGCGGTGGCCTTTTCTACTTTCATTACGAAAGATGGTGGAGCTACGCGGGATCGAACCGCGGACCTCTTGCATGCCATGCAAGCGCTCTCCCAGCTGAGCTATAACCCCGATGTGTGTGAGTGACGTTGAGTCACTCTGAATTTGGTGGAGCTACGCGGGATCGAACCGCGGACCTCTTGCATGCCATGCAAGCGCTCTCCCAGCTGAGCTATAACCCCACAAAGGTCGGCCTGGGTGATACACACCGCACTGCCCTGGGTACTTCATTTCAATCAGGAACCTGGTGGAGCTACGCGGGATCGAACCGCGGACCTCTTGCATGCCATGCAAGCGCTCTCCCAGCTGAGCTATAACCCCTTGGATTCCAGATTGTTCGAGGAGAATTTGGTGGAGCTACGCGGGATCGAACCGCGGACCTCTTGCATGCCATGCAAGCGCTCTCCCAGCTGAGCTATAACCCCAACTCACCTCGGCGCTACCAAAGTTATCTCCGGCAACGGAGGCGCATGATAGGCACCGGCCGCTTTGCTGTCAACCCAAAAATAACAGCGATTCGCGCGTTTAGTCAAAATTCAAGCAGTTAGTCGATTTAACCGGCAATGGCACAGCTATCTCGCTGTTTTATGTCACAAAACCGGCCCTTGACCAAAAACAAAGGGCCCCGCACGGGAGCCCTTTTTCAAGCGATGGTTGGCGCTTATTCGGCGGCCATGCGCGCTTCGATATACGCCAGAGCGCGATCGATACGGGCGAGCACCCGCTCCTTGCCCACTAGCGCCATCACGGCATCGATGGCGGGGGGAGATTACCCCAGACCGGTGACGGCAATGTGCGACGGCAAGCTTACTCGGCAGCCATGCGCGCTTCGATATACGCCAGGGCGCGGTCGATGCGGGCCAGTACCCGCTCCTTGCCCACCAGCGCCATCACGGCGTCGATGCCAGGGGACTGACCCAGCCCGGTGACGGCTACGCGCAGCGGCATGCCGACCTTGCCCATGCCCTGACCCAGCTCGGCAGCAGTGGCTTCAATCAGCTCGTGCAGCGCTTCGGTGGTCCAGGTTTCCAGGGCAGCCAGCTTGGCCTTGGCCAGGGTCAGCGGCTCGGCGGCAACGCCGCGCAGGTGCTTCTTGGCTGCCGCCTCGTCGATGGCCTCGTACTCTTCGAACAGGTAGCGGCTCTGGGCGGCCATCTCCACCAGGGTGTTGCAGCGCTCGGCCAGCAGGGTCACCACGTCGGCCAGGGCCGGGCCTTTGCTGGTGTCGATCTTCTGGTCGGCCATGTGCCAGGCCAGGTGCTTGGCCACATAGGCCGGATCCAGGCTGCGCATGTAGTGGTTGTTCAGCCACAGCAGCTTGTCGGTGTTGAAGGCGGAGGCAGACTTGGAGATGGCATCCAGGCTGAACAGCTTGATCATCTCCTCCAGGCTGAAGATCTCCTGATCGCCGTGGGACCAGCCCAGACGCACCAGATAGTTCAGCAGCGCTTCCGGCAGGTAGCCGTCGTCGCGGTACTGCATCACGGAGACAGCACCGTGGCGCTTGGAGAGCTTGGCTCCGTCGTCACCCAGGATCATGGAGACGTGGGCAAACTCAGGCACCGGCGCGTTCAGCGCCTTGTAGATGTTGATCTGGCGCGGGGTGTTGTTGATGTGGTCTTCGCCACGCACCACGTGGGTGATCTCCATATCCCAGTCATCGACCACCACGCAGAAGTTGTAGGTCGGCGCGCCGTCGGTACGGCGGATGATCAGATCGTCGAGCTCGGTGTTGGCGAACTCGATGCGGCCACGGACGTGGTCATCGAACACCACGGAGCCTTCGGTGGGGTTGCGGAAGCGGATGACGTGGGGCGCATCGGCCGGGTGATCGTGGGCGTGGTCGCGGCACTTGCCGTCATAGCGGGGCTTCTCGCCGTTGGCCATCTGGCCTTCGCGCAGCGCCTCCAGCCGCTCCTTGGAGCAGTAGCACTTGTAGGCGCGGCCATCGGCCAGCATCTCGTCGATCAGACCGTTGTAGCGATCGAAGCGCTTGGTCTGGTAGTAGGGGCCCTCATCCCAGTTCAGCTCCAGCCATTCCATGCCCTCAATGATGGCGTCGATGGCCTCCTGAGTGGAACGTTCCAGGTCGGTATCCTCGATACGCAGCACGAACTCACCGCCCTGGTTCTTTGCAAACAACCAGGAATAGAGTGCGGTACGGGCACCGCCGACATGCAAAAAGCCGGTCGGGCTGGGAGCAAAACGGGTTTTGACTTTCATCTTTAAGCCTTGTGTAGAGGGCCTTGGGCCAATTCGTTAAAAAAACCGTCGCATTTTAGCACCGACAATGACGGATGGGAAAACCATGGCGCTGCCACGAGCCAAAGTAGGGGGAACAAAGCACCGGCCCGCCCCTTGCCACCTGATGTTTGAAGGGGATCGCAAAACAAAATCCCCGTTTCCTATTTGCTATGCAAAGTGTTGGAGAGCTGCCTCCTCCGGCCGATATTCAAATAACGCTCACCAACAAGGAAGAGACGATGCAGTTCCGTTCTATCCAGAATCGCATTCTGGTGATGGCCGGGATCGCCATGACCGCCGCCCTGGTCATCCTGATCCTGCTCAACCAGTACTCGGGTCAACAGACCCAGAAGCTGACCATCAGCTCCAGCCGCGCCGCCCTGCAGCAGGAGGCCTGGCAGAAGGTCAGCGCCAACGCCCGTGCCGAGGCCGCCACCATCACCCAGTTGCTGCAAAAGGGGCTCTCCTATACCCAGCAGATGGCCAGCGCCCTCGCCCTGCAGCAGGAGGGAAAGCTGCCGCTGGACCGCCAGCAGGCCACCGACCTGCTCAAGGCCCAGCTCGCTCTCGAACCCCAGCTCTACGGCGCCTTCGCCGGCTTCGAGCCCAACGGCTTCGATGGCCAGGACGCCAGCTTCGCCGGTCAGACCGCCCTTGGCAGCGACAGCAAGGGGCGCTTCGTCCCCTACTTCTATCGTGACAAGGATCAGATCGGCACCGACCTACTGCTCTCCATCGAGAAGAGCGATCCGGATGAGTTTGGCAATCCGGCCAACGACTACTACGCCTGCCCGAAACGGGAGGGTCGCTCCTGCCTCATCGACCCCTTCAAGGTGGACATCAACGGCCAGCAGGTGCTGGTGAGCACCATCACCACCCCCATCATGGTGGGCGGCCAGTTCAAGGGAATCGCCGCGCTCGATCTGGCGGTGGACTCCATCAGCCGTCAGGCCCAGTCCCTCAACAGCAACATCTATGACGGCAAGGGCGAGACCCTGATCGTCAGCGCCGCCGGCGTCATCACCGGCACCAGCGGGGATGCCAGCCTGCTCGGCAGCCGCGCCGACAAGCTGCTCGGCAACGGCTGGCAGCAGTACCTCAAACCAGAGGTACAGCGCCAGGAGCTCGACGATGCGTTTCGCATCTCGGTGCCCATCGCGGTGCCGGGCATGAGCCGCAACTGGGCCATCATCGTCACCCTGCCCTACAAGGTGGTGCTGGCCGGAGCCGATCAGCTGGAAGCCCAGCTGGGCGACATGAACCGGGCCGCCATGACCCAGCAACTGGTGGGCGCCGTCGTGGTGCTGGTGCTGGCGCTGGCGCTGGCCACCATGCTGGTCATTGCCCGCAGCATCACAGGCCCCATCCGCCAGATGGTGAGCCTGGTGGATGACATCGCCGATGGCGAGGGGGATCTCACCAAGCGGCTCAATACCCAGTCCCGCGATGAATTGGGGGATTTGGCCAAGGGCATCAACCGCTTCATCGACAAGCTGCAGGTGCTGCTGGGGGATGTGCTCAAGACCGCCAGCGAGGTCAACCGTCACGCCGGCGACACCGACCGCATCGCCGGCCAGACCGACAACAACCTGCAGCACCACCAGGCGGAGATGGAACAGATGCTGACCGCGGTGCAGGAGATGTCCTACGTCAGCCAGGAGGTGGCGACCCACGCCAACAATACCGCCGACTCCGCCAAACAGGCTCAGGGTGCGGCGGATCAGGGTAAGGTACGCTTCCAGCAGGTGATCCAGTCGATGCACAAGGTGGCCGCCGAAGCCGGCAAGGGCGCCGAGGTGGTGGAAGGGCTGGCTCACGACAGCGAGCAGATCACCAGCATCCTCACCGTCATTCAGGGGATCGCCGATCAGACCAACCTGCTGGCGCTCAACGCTGCCATCGAGGCGGCCCGGGCCGGCGAGCAGGGCCGCGGCTTTGCGGTGGTGGCCGACGAGGTGCGCAAGCTGGCGGGCAACACCCAGCAGGCGGTGCAGAATACCCAGGAGCTGATCGAGAAGATCCGCCACAGCTCGGCCAACGCGGTCAACGCCATCAACCAGAGCCAGCAGCGGACCCATCAGGCGGTAGGGGAAGCAGACCTGGCGGAAGAGGCGCTCGGCAGCATCTATCAGGCCATCTCCACCATCAACGACATGACCTACCAGATCGCCTCCGCCGCCGAGGAGCAGAGCTCGGTCTCCGAGACCGTCTCCGGCAATCTGTCAAAAACCAACGCACTGGCCAACGACATCGCCCAGGATGCCACCGAAACGGCCAAAGCCAGCCAGGCATTGCGTCAGGCGGCCGAGCGTTTACAGCAATTGTTGGGACAATTTCGTCTCAGCTGATAATTTTCACGGTCAGGACTCTCCCCCTCGGGGGCGAGTCCGTTTACCATAGGCACGAATTTGCCTGATGGCAGGCAATGTAGTGAGAGGTAAATGCCGTGCCCACCCCGGACCGTCGCCCCCGTGGCCACAACAGACGAGCCCAGCAGCGTCGCCAAGACGAATCACAAGGATCCCTGCTCCATCGTATCAATGCCGCTACCCTGCCCCTGCGCCAACGCATCGGCCAGGGCATGAGCGGACTTGGCCAGCGCGGCCAGGAACCCAGGAGTGGCAAGTTCAAACTGGCCAGCCCGCTGCCCCGCAAGCACACCATAGGGCTGCTGGTGCTGATCCCACTCTGGCTGCTGGTGCTGGCCTGGGAACCCGCCCCGACCGAACCCAAGGCGGCGCCGTCCGGTTCGCTGACGGTGCCCATCGCCGTGCCGGCCCAGGCCCTCACCGTGGGCAACGGCGCCAGCGCCCCCGCCGCGGCCAAACCGGTGGAAGAGAAGGTCAATGGCACCTGGCTGCAACACGATGTGCAGGCCGGCGAGACCCTCTACTCCATCTTCCGCAAGTTCGAGCTGCCGGGCGCGGAGCTGAGCCGCCTCATTGCCATCGAAGGGCCGGATCGCCCGCTGACCCGCCTGCAATCTGGCCGCGCCATCTTTATCCTGGTGGACGACACCCGCCGCATCCAGCGGGTCGAGATCCGCTCCTACGGTCAGGCCATCTATCGCTACGACCGACAGGGCGAAGGGTTCGCCCTCAAGGAGTGATGAAACGGGAGGCCTGGCGCCTCCCGTTTTTTTGGCCGGTTCTCGTGAAACAAGCTACTGACTTCACAATATTTTTAGCTTGCTCAAAAAATGAAAAGTGCCAAATTGACAAGGGATCGTGCTCACGTACAATCGTTTGTGCTTTAGACAGGGATTGTGCTACATGCTACTGGGACAAATTGACGTGGTCAGTCATGCTTCAGCCCCTGCTTTCTAGGCAAATGCTGCCCAACCAGGCTTAGTTTCATTTTGTTATAGATAGGACTTACCACATGTCTGACATTCGCACCGGCCAAGTAAAATGGTTCAATGAGACCAAGGGTTTTGGCTTTATCGAGCAATCCCAGGGACCGGACGTTTTCGTTCACTTCTCCTCCATCCAGAGCGCCGGTTTCAAGACCCTGGCTGAAGGTCAAAAAGTACAGTTCACTGTGACCCAGGGCAAAAAAGGTCCTCAGGCTGAGAACGTTACCGTTATCTAAGCCAGCGCCAGTGAGCCGGTAGGAGGAGCCATCGCCCCTCCTATTTTTTTGCCTGCCATTTCCCCTTCCCCGCCACATTCATCAGCTCACCCACAGCAGCAACTGCTCTCCCCGCCCTTGTGTACGACACGAGTACAGCAAACATGGATCTGATCTGGCTGAACGCAGGATACGACAAATCATCGCAGCGCGATGTAATGGACAATTCAAATGGATGGTGAGGACTTCTAAGAGAGATTGGAGCGGGAAACGAGACTCGAACTCGCGACCCCAGCCTTGGCAAGCGCGGATCATGCTCTACCAACTGAATGTGGCAGCAATTGTATTGAGCAACTGGATTCGTGAACTTGGGGGAGAGAGATTGAATTTGAAGAAAGATTGGAGCGGGAAACGAGACTCGAACTCGCGACCCCGACCTTGGCAAGGTCGTGCTCTACCAACTGAGCTATTCCCGCAACGGAATGTCACTTACACATACCTGATTACCCATGACCCTCAGCCAGCTTCAAGAGCCGATATGGCATCGGAGGGCTTGCCACGACTGCATGCCCCAATTCAACCAACATGCTTTTGAGGTCAAAACGATGATTAAACCGGAAGCAGTATTCAGCAAGATGTCTCGGTAAATGCTTCGCTCCGAGCGTATGGCAACTGCCCCGCAGCGAGTTCTTCACATTCCCTATCATCGTGTTTACCCAGTTGAATGCCGGATGATCCAGCAAGTCAAGGTTGCCCCCGGTGACAACACCCAGGTGCTCACAATTGGCC